>NZ_JAVGCZ010000019.1:0-50524 GCF_052928425.1 Glutamicibacter sp. BSL13 | reverse complement strand
CGCTGACCCACTTCGCCGACCTGCTCGAGGCCGAACTGGGCACCACGTACCGCCAGCAGCCCGGCGCCGGGGCGGCCGGGGGCATGGGCTACGCGGCCATCGCGCTGCTGGGGGCCGAACGCCGCCGCGGCATCGACGTGGTGCTTGAGCTGACCGGGCTGGACCAGGCCCTGGCCGGCGCGGACGCGGTCATCACCGGCGAAGGCAGCCTGGACAGCCAGTCCCTGGAGGGCAAGACCCCCATCGGGGTGGCCCAGGCCGCCGCCGCGCACCGCATCCCGGTCTACGCCGTGTGCGGGCGCACCACGCTGGACCCCGAACAGCTGGCCAACGCCGGCATCCGCCACACCGTGGCGCTGGTGGACCTGGTGAAGGATCCGGGCGAGGCCATGACCCGCTCGGCCGAACTGGTCACCGAGGCCGGCACCCGGCTGGCCAAGACCATCGCGCAAGAGCATGCCGCGAGCAGCACCGCGGGCCGCCGGTAGGCAACCGGCACCCACACCCAAGGAATCACACATCAGGAATCAGGAGCACGAACTGTGAGCACCGAAACCACCCAGGCCGCCACCGGCACCGAGACGACCACCGAGTTCGACTTGGTGTTGCGCGGCGAACGCATCCTGACCACGGCCGGAATCACCGCCCGCGAAGTGGGCGTGAAGGACGGGAAGGTCGTGGCCATCGAACCGCTGGGCAACAACCTGCGCGGCGAACGGGTCATCGAGGTCGGCGCCGATGAGGTGCTGCTGCCGGGCCTGGTGGACACCCACGTCCACGTCAACGAGCCGGGCCGCACCGAATGGGAAGGCTTCGAATCGGCCACCAAGGCCGCCGCCGCCGGCGGGGTGACCACCATCGTGGATATGCCGCTGAACTCCATCCCGCCCACCGTGAACCTTCAGGCGCTGGAAATCAAGCGCGAGGCCGCCAGCACCAAGGCGTACGTCAACGTCGGGTTCTGGGGCGGGGCCATCCCGGGGAACAAGAAGGACCTGCGCGAACTGCACGACGCCGGGGTGTTCGGCTTCAAGTGCTTCCTGCTGCACTCCGGCGTGGACGAGTTCCCCTCCCTCACCGTTGAGGAGATGGAGGAGGACATGGAGGAGCTGAAGTCCTTCGACTCGCTGATGATCGTGCACGCCGAGGACTCCCACGCCATCGACCGCGCCCCGGACGCCGAGGGCGACCAGTACGAGCGGTTCCTCAAGTCCCGCCCGCGCGGCGCGGAGAACGTGGCCATCGCCCAGGTGATCGAGCGCGCCCGCTGGACCGGGGCCCGCGCCCACGTGCTGCACCTGTCCAGCTCTGACGCGCTGGCCATGATCAAGAGCGCCAAGGCGGACGGCGTGAAGCTGACCGTGGAAACCTGCCCGCACTACCTGACCCTGCTGGCCGAGGAAATCCCCAACGGAGCCACCGCCTACAAGTGCTGCCCGCCGATCCGTGAGGCCTCCAACCGCGAACTGCTGTGGAAGGGCCTGGAGGAGGGGGTCATCGACTGCATCGTCTCGGACCACTCGCCCTCCACCATCGACCTGAAGGATGTGGAAAACGGGGACTTCGGCGTCGCCTGGGGCGGGGTCGCCTCCCTGCAGCTGGGCCTGCCGCTGATCTGGTCCGAGGCCAAGCAGCGCGGCATCGGCCTGGAACAGGTCATTTCGTGGATGTCCACCAAGCCGGCCGAACTGGCCGGGCTGAAGAACAAGGGCGCCATCGCCCTGGGCAACGACGCCGACTTCGCGCTCTTCGCCCCGGATGAGGCGTTCGTGGTGGACGTGAAGAAGCTGCACCACAAGAACCCGATCTGCCCCTACGAGGGCAAGACCCTGGCCGGGGTCATCCGCTCGGCCATGGTGGGCGGGGTGGACGTGGACTTCCAGACCCCGAAGGGCAAGCTGATCCGACGCGGCGAGGCGTAGGAAGCCTGCCGCAGCAGCCAGCGCCTCCCCTCAGGAGATAACTTCGAAGTGAGGGGAGGCGCTTTTGCTTTTCCCGCGGCAGATCGACCGGTGGGTGCTGGGCTTTACGGCGCCGATTCCCGATTATGTCGGAGTGCGAATCCAGATTGGCTTGATCCTCGAACTGCAATTGGTCGAACCAATGCCGCATAGTGCCTTTGCCAGACGGGCCCGCGAATCCGCCAATTAGAACGTTCGATTAAATGCGGTCTGATACTTTTTCGTGGGCGATTCGATTGTCTCAAATTCTGTCAACGCCGCGATAGGTGATATCGCCGACCAGCTTCGCCCAGGACTCCAAGAACGGAAATCGCGATGGCCGAGCTTGTCTACCATATGGTTCTTGATATGAGCCATGCTGGCTTGGGGGTCATCCACGGTGGTGGTGATAGGCGCTCATTCTTTTGGCTTGGATTCCCAGTTCCTTCATGATCGAAAGTACCGTGGATCTAGAGGCGTATTCCTTATGGTTGTTCCGGTCAGCCCCACTAGCAGGCCGGGTCCAGCGACCTGATTCGACGCCTCGTATTCGATCTAGACCATCGCTGCGGCGTACTTGCAGGGCCTGGGTTTCGCTCAGGCCCTGGGGCGGGTGCAGCCACCGATAATATGAGGCCTTTGAAACCCCCCGTTTTTGGCGCATCCAGTTCACGGGATATTGATGACTCTGGACTTGATGCAGTTTAAGACTGCGCCTATTTCTTGCCCTTCGAGGCGAAATAGGCGCTGACATCATTTAAAAAATCGTTCTCCCGTTTCACCTCTGCCAGTTCCTTACGCAGCTTTTCGTATTGCGCCCATTCCACTGGTCCGCGTTCCTAGGTTTCTGCGTTGGGGTGCTTGGCGCGGAAAGCCCGGACCCAGCTGCCCAAGGTTCCTTCGCTGATCTCCAGGAATTCGGCGACTTCGAAGAGGCTTTGCTGAGTTGAGATTACCAGTCCGACCGCTTCTGCAGGGAATTCCGGGAGGAACTTCTGACGTTTGGACATGCACTCTTTCTCCTGCAAACGCGTGTCTCCCAACATCGTGGCGTCCAAAGTTGCCGTACTAGGCGTTGGACGCGGCTACCAGAACGAGCAGGCACCAAGACCAGAATACCTAAATGCACGTCCGGCAGTTGACTGCCAGGGATCGAGCTACTGGGCGATCACGAGAGGCCTCAAACGCCGAAACGTCGAGGTTGTTTTTCAGCAGTGGTAGGTCTTTATAGGTTGACTGAAAAGTTAGAACGGTCAGCCTGAAGATGGAGCCAGTGAGAACGAAGTTGGCAACGTCAGGTTCGAAACGCGAAGCCGTCCGCTGAATGACATATTCTTCATATAGCTTCGTAGTTATGGGGGAAATCATTTTGGATGCAAAGGTAAACGGCCGAGCAGACTTAGGGGCGGCACTTGACGTTTTGGCGAGTGCATTGGAAGTCTTCATTTCCACCAACCTTAGTGGCCGCATTGCCGTAGAAGACTGGACTGAGCTTCTGGAACTTAAGGACAAGTCGGAAGGACGAACACCTCGTAAGGTTTCCCCCCATGACCTCGTTGCCCAGGTCCGAATGCTTACCACTCGCTTTCCTGAGGCAGGGCATTTGTTCGATCTTAACCGGGCTCAGCTTCGTTACTTAGGCGAGATTCGCGAGCTGCGGAACTCCTGGGCGCATGGCGAAGAATTCTCGCAAGAAGATCTGAACCGTGCCTTAGATACCATTGGCCGATTTCTGCGGTCCATCGGCCTAGTTAACGAAGCACAATCTGTCATATCAGGGTGGTCGCACCGTGACGACGCGAAAAGGGCAGTTCCTGAAACACCGGAGGCCGATAATCAATCAACACATAATGTAGTTGAATCCGACATAGCAGAAAACGCCGTTTACACTACCCCCGTGATTTCCGTTATCCCCCACGCTACGATCGAAGTTCACCACCTTAAGACAGTTAACTTCGCGGCCATCCAGAGCGCCAAGTCCACGAGCGGTGGGCGCAGCATCGTCGAACAAATCGCTATAGCATTGCCGGAAGCTGGCAACGACCTTTACACGGTCTCCGTCCAGCTGTTTTCCGCGAGTGGTCCGCTTTCAGAACCCGCGGACAGGGTCCTCGACCTTTCCTCGAACGAAACCGTCATCTTGGATCTGGATGTATCGCCCGACGCAGCCAAGTTCTTGGCACTCGATACCCGTCAGAGCGGTTACCTGCTGGTGCAGCTCAAGCAGAATGCCGGCGTTATTGCCGAGCACCGCTCTGATATTGCGTTGTTGCCTGCAAACCATTGGCAGGGAGCCGTGCCACAGGTTTCGGCTGAGATGCTGGCTGCATTTGTTCAGCCTCAACACCCGGCTATTGAGGGTTTGCTGCGCCGAGCGCAGGATCTACTCAAGGAGCGCACGGGCTCGTCGGCTATCAATTCCTTTCAAGGTGAAGACCAAGAAGACTCAGCTGCCCGAGTTGATCAGATTGCTGAAGCAATCTTCGATGCGATGGCTGGCTCAGGCATCCGATACAGCAATCCACCGGCAAGTTGGGATGTGGAAGATTCCGGCGGGCAACGAGTGCGGAATCCCCAAGAGGTCCTGGAAGGTAAGATCGGCACCTGCCTAGACACCACTGTCGTACTTGCGGCAGCGCTTGAAGCAGCTGGCATAAACTCGATCATGTGGCTTGTCGATGGCCATGCTTTCCTTACCTACTGCCGCTTCGATGGTTCCATGCGAGTTTCCAGTACCGACGAGTTCGAGGCTGTATCTTCGCTTGTCCACGCCGACATGATTCGCGTTATCGAAACCACGGCTGTCGCTACGGAACGACGAACATCTCTCAAGAAATCGTCGCAAAATACCCGTGCGAACCATGTCTCCGACGAGGAAGCTGAGGCCACGTTCAATTTCGCGGTTGACGTCAAGATGTGTCGTCTAGCGGGGATATATCCGTTGCCCGCAAGGACATTGCATGATGATGGCTCGGTCACCGTAGTTGGTTACAACCCTGCGACCACGGATTCATTGGCTGCGTTCTTCCAGCAAAAAAATGAACAATCCATCGCTCCGAAACCTGGACGCAAGGTGTTCCCGCCCAGGGTTGTCCAGTGGAAAAACCAGCTCCTTGACTTGAGCCTCCGCAACAGGCTACTCAATTTCTCCGAGCGCGCGCGATTCCCGCTTGGCATTTCAGAAGACGCTGTTGAAGTCTTTGAAGATCTCGTCAATGCTGGCCATGTACTGGAGTTGCTTCCAGCAGATCATCTTGGCGCGACTGACAAGGACAATTTTGACAGTGGATTCAATCTACCGTCCGAACGACGCAATGACCTGCTTCTCAAGGACCGAAAAGTCTTCACGATGGCCCCCGAGAAGTCCTATGCAACCGCATTGCGAAAAATGGCGTTCGCGGCAAAAACCGAACTGCAGGAATCCGGTTCCAACAACCTTTACCTGGCGATCGGCTCGTTGGTTTGGTCGTTAGGCAACAAACACCAGCGTTCGCCGCTGATTCTGGTTCCCGTTAACCTCGTGGCGGGAGGAAAAGGTGGAAACTACCGTATCGAGCTCGATTCTGCCGGAAGCTCGACACCCAATTTCTGCCTCCTGGAGAAACTCAGAAAAGAGTTTGAGCTCGAGATCCCGGGGTTGGAAGATCCCGACCTTGACGCCTCCGGCCTTGACGTTGAGAAGGCATTCTCCGCGGTGGGCCGTGCCCTTGCAAAGGCAAACTTGCCCTTCCATGTTGAGAAGACCGTTGACCTTGCTAACCTGCAGTTCGCAAAATTCCGTCTATGGAAAGACCTCGACGAAAACTGGGAGGAATTTGCTAAGAGTTCCTTAGTGAAACACCTAATTGAGTCCCCGGCCGATGTTTTCGTGGACACGAACCCCAACGATTCGGACAGTGGATACGCCGACCTCGACGAACTGGCTTCGCGCTGCCCGGTACCCGCAGATGCTTCCCAGCTTGAGGCTGTGGCGATGGCTGCGTCTGGCCGAACCTTCGTATTGGAAGGCCCTCCCGGGACTGGGAAATCACAGACCATTACAAACCTCCTCGCAACCGCGATGACGCAGGGGAAACGGGTCCTGTTCGTCGCTGAGAAACGGGCGGCCTTGGAAGTCGTGCAGCAGCGTCTGGCTTCAGTCGGGCTTAGACCATTTACCTTGGACCTTCATGATAAGGGCGCCAAGATCAATGACGTTCGACGTCAGATCAGGGAATCCCTTGAATATGAGCTAAGGGCTGACGAACAGGGGCGGTCAATCCTCGATGCGGACCTTCAATCGGCGCGCCGTCGCTTGACGAAGTACGCGGACCGACTTCACGAACCGAACAGCACCGGGTTCTCGGCATACAGCGCCCACACTCAGAGTCTGGCCATAGACTCTGAAATCTTGCCTTTCAAAATCCTTCCCGAATTCGCCGCACAAGCCAGCCTCGAAGAAGTTGACTCCGTTAGGCGTGCGCTCTACAGCGTTGCAGACGCAGCGGACATTGCCAGGCCGACTGCGATTCATCCGTGGGGATTCGTCTCCCGGCCCATCAGTGAAGAGGACGTCGATCTTCTTGCGGAGGCGGCGGATAACTTCACCACGGTTTTGGAACGGACCTTCTCAGAAACCTCCGGCAGCGAACTATCAACGATCCTGGAACACAGTTCAACCCCAGTCATGTTCGAGACTATTGCGGATACCCTGGTTGGCGCGGTGTCAGCAGAAATTCTCGCTGAAGTACACGATGTTGCTTGGCAACAGAACTTCAACAGGATCATCCAGAGGTCTGCAGAACTGGACAAAGCCAACAACTTGGTGGGACGGGTCTTCACAGCGGAAGTCTTCTCCTTGGACCTCGAAGACTTGGCGAGCGCTGCTAAGGAAGCTGCCAGCAGTGGATTCCTAGGACTTGGACGAAAAAAGAAGTTACAGGCCGTTGCGAACCAACTGGGCAACGTTTGGACCGGCACTGAAGAAGACATATTAGAGATTCCTGCGCTCCTGCAGGGCGCTCAAGGTCTGTCCGTGGCTATTGGAGCACTGCGCACCGAGTTTTCGGAGCTTGCCGGAATCGAGGTGCCCAATGGTTGGTTGCCATTCGGTGCGTGTGCGTTGGCCTCGATTACCGAACAGGCCGAACGATTGACGGTGCTTGCCGAGTTGAGAAACCGTGTTAATGCCCAGTGTCCACGGGCTATCAGCGAGGTTGTTGATTGTCTGCTTGGTACCGCTGAGGCGGACCAGGTTGCCGATGCCCTGCGCTTGCTCTCCCGAGCATGGTCATCCGTGATCAGCTTGACTCCAGGCGGTTCTGATTCCTTGAAAATTTGGGCAGCGGGAATTCCTCTGGTTGAACGTTGGAAAACGACTGATTTCCCTCGCGGATTCGGCTGGGACGCACGTCGCGAGCTTGCAGCCTGGAACGAGTTCATCGGGGTTCTCGAACCGCTACGTGAAGCTCTCCTCCTTGAAGCGCGGGATGAACTTCTCCGTGGAGAATACCCCGTTGATTACGCACGCCAGGGCTTCGAAAAAGGCTTGGCTGCTGCGGCAATGAAAGAGCGACTGTCCTCCACGGGCTTGGCCGCCTTTGACGCCAGGGCACATGAGTTGCAGATTTCTTCGTTTACGGACAAGTCGGAGCGCATGCGCGAGCACATGCAGTGGCGTCTGCCGCAGCAAATCTTGGAGCACCGACAGGAATCCCAAATCATGCGTGGCGCGCGATTCGGCTTACTCGGGCGCAAACTGGGGCAGAAGGCCGGTGGCCTGGGCGTGCGTGGACTCATGAAGGACTTCGGGGACATCATCACTACGGCCATGCCGTGCACTCTCGTCAGCCCCGATTCGGTGGCACGTTTCTTCCCTGCAGAATCTGGAATGTTTGACCTGGTCGTCTTCGATGAAGCGTCACAGGTTCGGGTTGCCGACGCAGTCGGTGCAATCGGCCGCGGTCGCGCCGTCATTGTGGTGGGTGACAGCAAACAAATGCCGCCAACGTCGGTTGCTTCGTTCGGAGGAATGGACGAGGAAGACGCTCCTGAAGACTTGGTCGTGGACGAGGAATCGATTCTCAGTGAATGCGTGCAGGCCCGTATTCCTCGGCTTTGGCTTTCGTGGCACTACCGGAGCCAGGATGAATCGCTTATCGCTTTCAGCAATCACCTGTACTATGACAACAAACTGGCTTCGTTCCCGGCGCCCCGTTTTGCTCAGGCGTCCGCCGAGGTTGACGGTTACGGTATATCCCTGGTTCGCGTAAACGGGCATTTCCACCGTTCCGGAGAGGCCGGAGTTGAAGCGAAGCTCAAGCGGACAAACCCGATTGAAGCCCGTGCAATCGTTGACGAAATCAAGCGGCGCTTTGAGCGGAGTCCCGAGTGCGCGCCATCCCTTGGCGTGGTGACGTTCAACTTGCAGCAGCGGACCTTGATTGAGTCCATGATCCGCGATGAAGATGATCCTCGTTTGGCCGGGTCCTTGGACGAAATGGATGGACTCTTCGTCAAGAATCTCGAGAATGTTCAGGGCGATGAACGCGATACGATCCTCTTCTCAACGGCTTTCAGCCCAAATGAAAAAGGAATCTTGCCGCTGAACTTTGGGCCGTTGAATAGCCCAGGTGGTGAACGCCGGCTCAATGTAGCTGTGACACGAGCGCGGCGCCAGGTCGTAGTTTTCTCCAGCTTCAGCCCTGAGCAGTTGCGGGCTGAGGAATCTTCTTCGCTAGGACTAAAGCACTTGCGCTCATATCTGGACTTGGCTTCTAAGGGACCGGAAGCCATCCCTTCCAACAACGGCTCACGGGCGAGAATCGACCGTCACCGTGAAGAAATCGCAGAATCGCTTCGAAACCGTGGCTACGTGGTTCGTACGAACGTGGGACTTTCTGACTTCAAGATTGATCTCGCTGTATCGTCAAAAGAAACGCCCGATATTCCGACGTTAGCCATCTTGCTCGACGGAGAAGAATGGTCCGAACGCAAGACAGTAGGGGACCGCGACGGCCTTCCGCGGCAGGTCCTAGAGAACGTTCTCAAATGGCCGAGGACAATGCGTGTTTGGCTTCCTCAGTGGCTTACTGCGAAGGAAGCCGTGTGCAAGCAAATCGATCAGACGTTCGAGGGCGTCCTTCGTGACTTGGTGAATCGTGAACGTCAGATTGAACTGGAACGTGAGTTGGCTGCGAATCATGTCGAAACTACAGTGCCTGACCCGGTTAAGCTACCTGAAAGCGAACTGATTTCGGTAGGGTCGTCCTCCTATGCTGCGCTGGATGGGGTTTCGGGGGCTTCCGCAATCCAGTCCCTCGAAACACGCGAAGAGCCTGATACACAGCCGCAGCTCGAATCTGGGCGTGACGCTTTTGATGACGGTGTAGAGCTGGCTGGAGGCGAGACAGGCGCCTTTTCCTCCGGCTCGAAAGTAGCGTCCGACCATATTGATTACGCGGTCGAAAAAGACCGGGAAGAAGAGAACGACAGTGAGGAAGCATATGAGGATCGCCTCAAATGGGATCCGCTGACGTTCAACCCAGAGGAATATGACTACGAACTGTTCTCGCCCTGGTATCTCGTCTCACAAGTTGGTGAGCTCGCAGACCTTGACCGTTTGAAAGACGCTGATATTACGAAGAAGATCCGTGATGTTGCACGCGAAATTATCGAAGAAGAATGGCCGGTGAAACAAGACCGCCTGGCACGATTCATTAATAATTCCTTCGGTCTCAAGCGGGTAAGCGCTACTCGTGCCAAGGAAGTGTTAAAGCGATTGGAACGGGGCGCATACAAGACAGATTCAGATGGATTCGTCTGGCCTTCAAACATCGACACTACGACTTGGTATGCGTTCAGACGGTTTGATGAAAGCGACGATATCCCTGTCACGGATATTAGCCCGATAGAGATTTCGAACGCGATGGCTTACTGCCTCAGATACGGTGATGGCCTCACAACAGACCAGCTTAAAGAGAAAATGAAAGATTACTTGGGCTTTTCTCGCATGGGCCCGAAGGTCCGAGCGTGGCTTGATCGAGCCATCGATGTCGGGGTGAAGAGCGAGCGGTTGTCTCACGAATCGGGGAAGATTGTACCCGTAGGAAAATGGGCAGAAGGAACGAATTGAGCACCCTAGAACTAAATGTAGCTCCCGGATCGGTTGTCCGTGTTCGAGATGAAGAATGGATGGTTACTGCCACAGAACCATCCGTGGATGGAACCTTGGTCCGTGTTCAGGGTCTGACCGAGCTTGTCCGTGATACAACGGCTACGTTCTATTCGGCGCTGGACAAGATTGATGTAGTGGATCCGCGGAATGCGATGGTCGTAGCGGACGACAGCCCACGTTATCGGAAATCCCGTCTCTTCTTGGAAACGACCCTGCGGAAAACACCGACTCCTCAGTTCGACGAACATCTCACGGTGTCCACCGGGATGCTGGCCAACACGCTTAAATACCAGCAACTAGCGGTCCAGAAGGCCCTTGACCCGCGTAATATACGCCCGAGGATCCTGATCGCTGACGCAGTAGGGCTTGGTAAGACGCTGGAGATCGGAATGATCTTGAGTGAACTGGTGAAACGTGGACGTGGGGATCGAATCCTGATCGTGACTCCACGCCATGTGCTGGAGCAGATGCAGCACGAGATGTGGTGCCGTTTCGCATTGCCGTTCGTTCGTCTTGATTCAGCCGGTATCCAAAAGGTTCGACAGAAGCTTCCCGCGACCCGCAACCCGTTCACGTATTACAAGCGGGCGATCATTTCCATGGATACGCTCAAGAGCGCCCGGTACCGTGCACACTTGAGCAAACTGCGGTGGGACGCGGTTGTCATCGACGAAGCCCATAACGTCACGAACGTGGGCGTGCAGAACAATGAGCTGGCCCGGCTGCTCGCTCCTAATACTGAAGCGCTGATCTTGGCCTCGGCTACCCCGCACAACGGTAAGAATGAATCGTTTGCGGAACTCTTGCGACTACTGGATCCGACGGTGGTCCGCCCGGATGGCTCCTTTGACGTGAAGGATGTCGAGCGGCTGATCATCCGCCGCCACCGGCACAGCCCCGAGGTCGCCCAGGAAGTTGGGTCTGATTGGGCTGAACGTGCCGAACCGGATAACCGGTTGATCCAAGCCTCTGTGGCTGAGGATACAGTCGCGAATGAACTGTCTGAAGTGTGGCTCTACCCGCAAAGCGGCAGTTCACCATACTCGGGGAACACCTCCGCGCTGTTCGGATGGACCTTGGCCAAGGCGTTCCTATCCAGCCCGGCCGCGTTGTTGGAGACCGTCACCGAACGACTGAAGAAGCTGAACAGTGCCCTGCCCTCCGAGGCCCGGGAAGTCGAAGCGCTGACGCGGTTGCGTGCTTTGGCGGAAGCCTCGAACACCGGGAATTCTGCCAAGTACGACGAACTGGTCTCGTATCTGAAGGGGATCGGTGTCGGCAAGTCCTCGCCGATGCGTGCGGTGGTATTTGCGGAGCGCGTGGCCTCGCTCAAATGGCTGAAGGAGAAGCTGCCCAAGGCGTTGGGACTCAAGCCGGAGAACGTGGGCATGCTCCACGGCGGGCTCAGCGATGTGGAGCAACAAGAGATCGTCGACCAGTTCAAGCGCGGCAACTCACCGCTGCGTGTCCTGGTGACCGGGGACGTGGCCTCGGAAGGCGTGAACCTTCACGCGCAGTGCCATCATCTGATCCACTTCGATATCCCGTGGAGCCTGATCCGCATTGAGCAACGCAACGGCCGTATCGACCGCTACGGGCAGAAGCACAATCCGCAGATCACCACGCTGCTGCTGGACCCGAACGATGAGCGCTTCTCCGGCGACTTGAAAGTCATCAGCCGGTTGATGGAACGCGAAAACGAAGCCCACACGGTGCTGCAGGATGTCGCCTCGTTGATGGGTAAGCATTCGGTCTCGCAGGAAGAAGACGCCATCCGCGAGGTCCTGTCGGGGAAGAAGGCCTTCGAAGAGGTCGTGCATGCTCCGGAAGACGCCGACGGGCTGGATGCGTGGTTCGCGGAATTCGACGTTGCCACCGAAACCGAAGGTTCCGTGGCACCCGAGGTGCCTGTGGCGACCGCGTTGGGGCTCTACCGGTCAGATCTGGACTTCCTGGATGAGGCGTTGACCCAGGCGTTTGTGGAACCGCAGAAGAAAGTCGGCTGGCAGGTGCATGCGGCGCACGGCATTGCCGAACTGGCACCTCCTGCGGATTTGCAGCACCGGTTGGGACACCTGCCGCAGGACTACTTAAGCGAACGCAAGATTGACAAGACCCTGAAGATCGCGACCACCCTGGAGGCGGGGCAGCGGGAGCTGGATCGGGCCCGTGAATCGCAGGACAACATGTGGCCGGAGGCGCACTACCTGGGCCCGCTGCATCCGGTGCTTGACTGGGCCAGCGACCGGGCCTTGGCCGAGCTGTCGCGCAGCGAGGTGCTGGCGGTGCGCGGTGATGTGGATGCTGCGCAGGTGCTGCTGATGGGCACGTTGATGAACCGGCGTGGTCAGGTGGTGTCGAAGATGTTCTATGCCGTGCAGTTCCCCCACCCGGAGAACCCGAAGTTCCAAACCGTGCACCCCCTGCCTGACCTGGGCGATTATTTGGCGGAGATCGGGTTGAGCAGCAGTGCAGCGAACCCTGGCCCGGTCGCCGGAATCGAGCATCTGCAAACTCTGATCCCGTTGGCGGTGGATAGCGCGGGTTCTGCCATGGAGATGACGTTCAGCGCCTCCGCAGCCCAAGCAACCTCCAGGCTCGAGGAATGGACGCAGCGGGCTGCGCAGTGGCGGCAGCAGGCTGAAACCTTGGCTGAAACGACGAATGTGAAGAAGCAGCGCCAACGCGTGGAAGGTGAGCAGCGGATCGCCGAATCCCTGGCTCCGGCGCAACGCCTGATCCGGCCTTTGCTGGTTGTGGTGCCGCGTGACACTCCTCGTGCTGATTCTTTGGAAGGAACGAACTAATGCCGTCATTTGACTCAATGATCGTCGGTGAAGACTGGATCAGTGAACACTACTTCACCACTGACTCCACTAAGGAATCCTTCCACGGCGAGGTGCTCAAATTGCGCAAGGCCTGGGACGAAGACGCCAAGGCTGGGCATCCCACGGCATTGACCCGGTTTACCCAGGCACGCGGCGAGTTGCAGGTCCGCCTGGCCGAACTGATGGAAGCCCCGGCAGGTGCGGCGCATGCGTATGCGCTGCTGCGCAGCGCTCTGGGGTTCAACGGCCCAACCACGCAGTTTGTGTCGCGGCGCAGCGGCACCGAGACCGCCCTTGATCAGGTCTGGGCCAGCCCCACCGGCGAGGTGGTGTTCATCGAGGCGGACCCGGCGGATTCGCTGGAGGATTTCCTCGCGCAAAGCAGGCCGTTGGGTCTGGTGAGCGTGGACGGCAAGCCCGATGCGCGCCCTGTGGCCAAGCATGTCTCGGAAATCTACCTGGGCGATCAGGCCCCGAATTTTGTGGTCGTGATGGCCGGCAAGTGGTTGATCCTCACCGAACCGGAACGCTGGGCCGAAGGCCGCTACCTGGCCGTGGACGTGCTGCTGGTCGCGGACCGCAACGACACCAAGCGCGGCCAGGAAGTGGACCGGTTCCTGGCCATCTTCGGTCGGGAATCGCTTTTGCCCTCGCCCGAAGGGGACATCTGGTGGACCGGGATCCTGGAAAGCTCGGTCAAGCACACAGTCGGGGTGTCCCAGGACCTGCGCGAAGGGATCCGCCGGTCGATTGAAATCATCGCCAACGACGTGCTCACCCGCCGCACCGCCCAAGGCCTGCCCCTGGACGAGGTAGATGGGCAGGAACTGGCGAAGCAATCGCTGCGTTTCCTCTACCGGATCTTGTTCCTGCTGTATGCCGAGGCGTCCCCGGAACTCGGGGTCCTGCCTGTCGGCGTCGGTGAATACAACGAAGGCTACGGTCTGGATCGGCTGCGCGAACTGACCCTGGTGGAGATCCATGAGGACAGGTCACGGCGGGGCACCCATATCTATCAGTCCCTGAACGGGCTATTCAAGCTCGTAGATAAAGGACACACTCCGAAGGCCCATGGGAATAAGAGCGCTGAAAACGAGGGGCTGCGGTTTGACGCTTTGAAGGCGGACCTTTTCGCCGAAACCGCGACGTCCTTCATCAACGAGGTGAAGCTGTCGAACAGCGCTTTGCAGCGGGTGCTGCAGCATCTGCTGTTGAGTAAGGAATCCAAGGGCAAGGACCGCGGGTTCATCTCGTACGCGGAGCTGGGCATCAACCAGCTCGGCGCCGTGTATGAGGGTTTGATGTCCTACACCGGATTCATCGCCGAAACGGACCTGCACGAGGTCGCGAAGAACGGGGACGCGACCAAGGGCTCGTGGGTGGTGCCCACCGACCGGTCGGCCTCGATTGACTCGAAGCATTTCATCAAGATCCGCAACGAGCGCACCGGCGAACCGGAAACCGTGGTGCACCCCAGAGGCTCCTTCGTGTTCCGCCTGGCTGGGCGTGAACGCCAGCAGTCTGCTTCCTACTACACGCCGGAAGTGCTGACGAAGTTCGTTGTCTCACAGGCGCTGGAAGAACTCCTGGACCAAGACGGGGAAATGACCGCTGCCGATGACATCCTGGCGTTGACGGTGTGCGAGCCGGCGCTGGGTTCTGGCGCGTTCGCGATCGAGGCGGTCCGCCAGCTGGCTGCCGAATATCTGAAGCGCAAGCAGGTGGAGCTTGACCGGAAGATCCCGGCGGACCAGTACCCACAGGAGTTGCAGAAGGTCAAGGCCCATATCGCGTTGCACCAGGTGCACGGGGTGGACTTGAACTCCACCGCGGTGGAACTGGCCGAAGTGTCTCTGTGGCTGGACACCATGACCAGCGACCTGCAGGCCCCGTGGTTCGGCATGCGGTTGAAGCAGGGAAACTCGCTGGTCGGCGCCCGGCGGGCGACGTATTCGGTGCAGGCAGTGAAGGCGAAGGCGTACCTGTCGGAGGAGCCGCAGGCGAACCCGCTGACCGGGCTGGTGGCTGCGCTGGACGCTGAGACGACCGATCCGGCGGTGGATGGGCGAATCCACCACTTCCTGCTGCCCGGGGAAGGGTGGGGTGCTGCGGCGGATGCGAAGGAAGTCAAGGACATTGCTGGCCCGGAGCAAAAAGAGCTGAAGGTGTGGGTGAAGAGCACCCGCTCGACGTTGAAGAAGACGCAGATTGACCGGCTGCTGGCCTTGTCTGAACGGGTCGAGGTGCTGTGGAAGGTGGCCTTGCGGCGGTTGCAGGTTGCCGAGCAGCAGGCTGCCCGATTTGTTGATTACTGGCCGCATGAGCGCCGGCAGCACGCTGCTTCGGTTAGCCGAGCCGAAATCGAGGTCGCGCTGGCTGACCCTAAGGGTGCGTACCAGCGGTTGAAGCGTGTGATGAACGCGTGGAATGCGTTGTGGTTCTGGCCATTGACGGAAACGTCTGTCACCCCACCGAGCATTGATGAGTGGATTGACGGGCTAGAAGGGATTCTTGGCCGACCTTATTCAACGGTATCCAAGATTGCGCCCAAGAAGTTTGGTCACACTGAAGGACAGACCAGCGCACTGTCGTCGGCAAGCTGGGGCGACCTGCAAACCTTCGAAGCGTTCGACTACCCGCTGGCCGGCATGCGCGACGCCCGGGAACTCTCCGCGGAGCATCCATGGTTGGCAGTTTGCGACCGGATAGCTGGAGACGAAATGCCTGCAACGGAGATCGATGCCAAGCGAGGCCAACAGCGGGCGTTCTTCCATTGGGAACTTGAATTCGCTTCCGTGTTCGGCCGCGGTGGTTTCGATCTGCAGGTCGGTAACCCGCCCTGGGTGCGCCCACGCTCAGACGAAGCAGCCCTGTTAGCCGAACATGACGCATGGTGGCAACTGGCAGAGAAGCCTACCCAGGCCTTGGTGCGCCAAAAACGTGAACAAACGCTGGCGTTGCCGCGGGCCCGAGACGCTTTTGTCGACGGTGCGGTGCCGACATCGATACTCGCGACATTCCTTGGAGCCGCGTCGCAATACGCAGTCCTGTCTGGTCTTCAACCGGATCTTTATCGATCGTTCATGGCGCGCACCTGGAGGAGTTCCTCTGCCCGGGGCACGATCGCGCTCATTCATCCGGAGTCGCACTTCACCGAAAAGAAGGCACACCACCTGCGCGCCGAAACCTACCGCCGACTGCGCCGTCACTGGCAGTTCATCAATTCTCTAATGCTCTTTGAAATCAGTGATAAGCATACTTATGGCGTTCATGTATATGGCAGGGCCAAGGAATCACCACGATTCCAGATGGCGGCCTCGCTGTATCACCCGGAAACGGTCACCCGGTCCTTGGGCCATCAGGGTGGTACCGAGGTTCCCGGTTTGAAGACTGCCGATGGCAAGTGGGATACACGGCCTCACCAAGAGCGCATTGTGAATGTTGACGCTGACGTGCTGAAGGTCTGGGCCGACATCCTCGACGAACCCGGCACCCCTGAGTTGCATGCGCGGATGGTGTATCCGGTGAACCGGGCGAGCATGAACGTGCTGGAAAAGCTGAGCAAAGCCCCACGCGTACGCGAACTCGGACTGCAATACTCGTCCGGATGGCATGAAACAGCTGACCGGAAGAAGGGGTATTTCGAGATCGGGTCCAAGGTCAATGACTCGTGGGACGACGTCATCCTTCAGGGCCCCCATTTCACCGTGGCAAACCCCTTCGCTAAACAGCCAAATCCAACTATGAAGCACAATCAAGACACCACCGTCATCGATTTGGAAACGCTAGCGAGTTCATTTATTCCGCGCACGAGCTACCAGCCTGCTGTGGAGAAAGATCTTTATGATGCCGGTGACACAATCTGGGAAGTGGAAGGAAAGCGGGTCCGATCGCGCACTCTGTACCGTTTGGCGGTCAGGAATATGCTTCCTCTCCGGAACGAAAGGACGCTCTTCGCTGCCATTGTTCCTCCGGGTTCAACGCATATAAACGCTGTCAACACGCTATATCCGACTAAGCTCCCAGCCCAAGAGCAGCCATTGTCTTCCAAGAATTATGATTTGGTACTTCTAGCCGGGTATTTTTCTTCATTGGTCTTAGACTTCTGGATCAGAATGGCAGCACCTTCGACCCTAAGTGCTGAAGTGAGAACGTCATTGCCGTTCAGTCCAAACACAAATGCAAAAGTGGACCAAGCGATAGTGGATCGCGTAATGCGGTTAGAGGCCCTCACCTCAGCATACGATGAACTGTGCGTTGATGTACTGAACAAGAATTGGAACATCGATTTCCCTTCGCGTAAAGCACAAGAACGACTTCAGCTGCAATTGGAGATCGACGTCCTTATAGCTATCAGTCTCAGACTCGACATTGATGAACTGTGCCAGATTTACAGGACGCAATTTTCAGTACTTCGCGGCTATGACCTGGAAGTCTTGTATGACCGTAATGGGCGCAAGGTCCCGGGCGAGATGAACAAGCTCTACCGCCAGCGCGGTGAAGACCTATCCGTTGAGGAACGCACGTGGCTTCATCCACAAAGCAATATGGAGTATGTTTTCGAGTTCCCGTTCCAGGGTTTTGATCGTGAAGAAGACATGCGTGCCGCGTACGCGCACTTCGAGAAAATGCTGGCTCAGGCGCCGGCCGTGGAGTTGATTAAGTGAGCGAACTGCTCCCCACCGTACGCGCCCGGGACTTCCAGCGGGGCTTGTCGGATTATTTGGCGACGACGTTCGCGCTGACGGACGGCACTGCGCAGGCCGCGATGAAGGATTTCCTCGGCCACCCAGAGGACGGGGTGTTCAAAGGCCCTTACGTGCGGTTGCGGCTGCCGTTCGAACCGGCGCAGCCGGGCTGGCGCGGCTCCCTGGACTGGTATGAAGGCTTTGACCCATACGGGCACCAGGCCCGCGCGTTTGCCCGATTGACCAGCAAGGCTGCTGGGGGTGGGATGCGCCGTCCGCAACCGACTCTGGTGACCACGGGTACGGGTTCGGGTAAGACTGAGGCGTTCTTGTACCCGATCCTGGACCATGTGCTGCGGGCGAAGAAGAACGGCGTCGCCGGGACCAAGGCCCTGATCCTGTACCCGATGAATGCGTTGGCCAACGACCAGTCCAACCGCCTGGCCAAAATGCTCACCTCGTATCCGGCCTTATCCGGGGTCACCGCGGGCATCTACACAGGGCAGGAGGAAACAGCCCGCACTCGGGTAGCGGCGGAGGGGCTGATCAACGATCGGGACGTGTTCCGTGCCGCCCCGCCGGATATCTTGCTGACCAACTACAAGATGCTGGACATGTTGCTGTTGCGTCCGCAGGACGCACCGATCTGGAAGAAGTCGGCCACCAGCCTGCAGTACGTGGTGCTGGACGAATTCCACACCTATGACGGGGCGCAGGGCACGGATGTGGCCATGCTGCTGCGCCGCCTGGGTCTGACGCTGAAGAGCCATTGGCCCGAGGAGCTTGACGGCCACCCGGTGCTGGGTGAGGAGGATCGGGACCGGCCGTTGGGTCTGGTGACGCCGGTGGCGACCTCGGCCACGCTGGGCAGCAAGGGCGACCCGGACGCGATGCTGCAGTTCGCCGCCACCGTGTTCGGCGAGGAATTCGATGCCTCCGCGGTGATCACCGAAACCCGTCTGTCCGCCGAGACATGGTGCGGCACCGGGGCAGAGGCGAATCATTACACCCTGGAAGATATAGCGGCACTATTGCCCGATTTCGGACCGCGAATCCGCGAGGCCTATGACGCCTCGCCGGTCGACGCCGAAGACGACAACCAGCAGGCCCTGGCACCGGAACTGGTGCAGGTCGTCGCGGACATGCTGTTCCGCGAAACCCCCGCGGATCTCGCTCTGGCGTTGCGGCGCCACCCGTTGACGGCCGTGATCCTGGAACACACCGGCGAAGCGATCTCAGTGGAGGTCCTGGCCGCGCGGATATTCGGCCGGCAGCTCCGGCTGGGCGATGCCACGCTGACGGATGCCACGGACTACCTGACTGCGGTGCTGGCGCTGTTCAGCCACGTGCGGGCCAATGGCGGACGCTCAGAGCTGACTGTGGAGACGCACCTGTGGATCCGGGAAATGTCCCGGGTGGACGCAGCCGTGGACCCAACCCCGCGGTTCCGCTGGTCCGACGACGGAGTGGACCAGTCCGAGGACACATTCTTCCCCGCCCTGTATTGCCGGCATTGCGGCCGAAACGGGTGGGCAGTCCTTCTGGCACCGACGGGCACGGATCTGGAGTTGGACGATTCGAAGATCCGGACCGCACGCCTGGCGAAGAACGGCCGGTTCCGTGCGCTGATTTCTGCTGCCAATGAGGCAGACATGCTCGAATACGACAAGGACGGAGCCTCTGAAGTACAGGGCCTGCACTGGCTTCACACTGTGAACCGGACCCTGTCCAAACAGACCCCGTCCGAGGATGACCCGGATCTGAGCCGTGGGCTAATCATGCCGGTGCTGATGCTCGACGGTCCGGAAGCTGATGACCAGTCGACCAACGACACCTGCCCATCCTGCCTGGCAAAGGAAGGCATCGCGTTCATTGGTAGCGCGGTCGCCACGATGCTGTCGGTGACGATCTCCAACCTGTTCGGGGCCGAAAGCCTGGATACGGGGGAGAAGAAGGCGCTGGTATTTACCGATAGCGTCCAGGATGCGGCGCATCGGGCCGGGTTCGTGCAGTCCCGCTCCCATACGATGCTGTTGCGTACGGCGCTGCGCCGTGCCTTGGATACGGGCCCGGCGACGCTAGCGGAACTGGTGGACACGGTCATTTCCACAGCCGGCACCCCGGAGGAGCGGTTCCAGCTGATCGCCCCGGAATTCGTGGACCGCGACCTGTTCAAGCCGTTCTGGGACCCGCAGGCTGATCCGCAAGCGCAGCTGCGGGCGCGACGGGCGGTGAAGAAGCGGCTGCTATTCGACGCGGCACTGGAATTTGGCCTGCAGTCCCGCACCGGCCGCACCTTGGAGCTGACCGGCAGCGTGGTGGTGGAAACCGATGCGGGCAGCACGGCGAGGACAACTTCGCTGGCGCGCCGCGCGTTCGAGCAGGCCCAGCAGCAGATGACGTTGGAGACTATCGCGCCGTCGGATCGGCAGTTGGCGCAGTGGGTGCGTGGCACGCTGGAACGTGTGCGCACCCGCGGCGGTATCCAGCATCCGTGGTTGGACAAGTACATCCAAACCGATGGCAAGCGCTACCAGATCTGGGGCGGACGCGCGAAGCATGAGGGCATGCCGGCGTTCCCGACCGGCCGGTCCGCCCCGGCCTTCCCGCGTCTGGGGAAGGCTGAGGCCGGGCCCGAGAACCTGGACCCGGTGGCTTCGGCGGGCAGCTGGTACGCCCGCTGGACCGAGCGGACGCTGCAGGTGTCCCGGGCGGAGAGCGGCTACCTGGCCAAGGCGCTGATCCAGGCGCTGGTGAATGATGGGGTGCTGGGCAGTTCCACCACCGGTTCCGGGGCGAACGTGTATTGGCTTGATCCGGAGAAGATCGTGCTTAGCACCCCACAGGTACAGGACGTGGTGTCGGGGCAGCATGTCCTGGCATGCGATACGTGCAAGGCGATCACCCCGGGCAGCAGCATGGTGGTTGACCAGTTGGAGTCCGGGCCGTGCCTGCTGGTGCGCTGCTCCGGCACGCTGAAGCGCCATCGCGGCGAGGACCGCAACTACTACCGTGATCTGTACGCGTCAAAGCAGACTAAGCGCGTAGTGGCCCGCGAGCACACGTCGTTGCTGGATGTGGAGAAGCGTTTGCAGTATGAACGCGAGTTCCGCGACGGGGCGAAGAATCCGGACGCGCCCAACGTGCTGGTGGCGACCCCGACCTTGGAGATGGGTATCGACATCGGGGACCTGTCCTGCGTCATGCTTGCCTCCTTGCCGACTTCGGTGTCCTCGTATTTGCAGCGGGTGGGTCGTGCGGGCCGTTTGACCGGCAACTCGCTGGTGTTGGCGTTTGTGCGTGGCCGTGGTGAGCATTTGCCGAAGCTGCATGATCCGTTGTCGGTGATCAACGGGGAGGTACGGCCTCCGGCGACATTCTTGGATGCGGAGGAGATCTTGCAGCGCCAGTATGTGGCGCACCTGGTGGACCGGTTCGCCCGAGACACGTCCCGCCCGCATCCGAAGGATGCGGTGCAGGCGTTGGGCAAGGTAGAACCGGAGACGTTCATCGGGGATCTGATCCAGGACGCTACCGAGAATTCAGCCGAGTATTTGGAGGGATTCTGCGCCCAGTTCGCCGGGCACCTGTCCGCCGAGAGCTGCGAACGGCTCACCGAATGGGCCAGCGAGGGCCCGGAGGGGGAGCCGAGTGGGTTGGCCCGGCATGTGGTGCGGGCCGCGCAGCTGTGGAACGCGGATGTGGCCGAGCTGTCCGGGCGGCGGCAACAGGTCGAACAAGCCCTGCCGGAGCTGGAGGAAGCGATTGCCCGGACCCAGCAGCTGGGCGATGACGATCGGGACGACCAGCAGGCGTTGCGAACCGCGAAGGCGACGCTGGGGATGTTGCGGGGACAACTGAAGGAACTGCGTGGCGGCTATTGGATTTCGGTGCTGGAAGCCTACGGGATCTTGCCGAATTACACCTTGCTGGATGATTCGGTGACGTTGGACGTGGGGTTGTCGTGGAAGGACGCGGACACCAACGAATTTCAGACCGATGCGCTGAGCTATGAGCGGGGCGCGTCGGTGGCGTTGGCTGAATTGGCGCCGGGAGCCACGTTCTATGCCCAGGGCATGGAAGTGCTTATTGACGCAGTGGATCTAGGCCCGCAGAACAGCCAGGTCCAGCAGTGGCAGCTGTGCCCGCATTGCGGGTGGGCGAAAACCGATCTGGCCACCGGCAGCGCGGTGTCGACCTGCGTACGGTGCGGCAGTGCCGGGATCGCGGACATGAGCCAGGTGCTGGACGTGGTGGTGATGAAGAAGGTCTCTGCCGAGGTGCGCCGGGACGAGGCGTCTATTGGCGACCGCCGGGAGAACCGGGTGCGTGAGCGCTTCAGCATTGTCGCGGCCGCGGATATCGATCCGCAGCATGTGCAGCGATCTTGGTTCTTGGAAGGCTATGACTTCGGCGCCCAGTACCTGAACCGGGTGGAAATCCGCTGGATCAATGTCGGCAAGCAGGCCGCATTCGGCACCACCCGCACGATTGCGGGCGATGAGATCAAGACCCCGTTGTTCCGGGTTTGCGCGCATTGTGGCCAGTTGGACCAGTCCGCGAAGGAGAACAGCCCCACAGAGCACCGGTTCTGGTGCAAATACCGCAAGGCGGAGGAAGAGAACGTCAAGGAAGTCGCGCTAGCCCGCACCCTGAGCACCCAGGGCGTGGTGCTGCATCTGCCGTTGGATGCGACGTTGGGCGATGACTTCTCGGTGCCCAGCTTGCAGGCCGCAATCCTGTTGGGATTGCAGAAGGTCTTGGGTGGGGCACCGGATCATTTGGCGGTGATCCGCATCAGCGATCAGACCATTGACCAGGGCCGGTTGGCGCTGCTGCTGCATGATAAGGTGCCCGGCGGGACAGGCTACTTGGCGCGTTTTGGTGACCCGCAGCGGGTCTGGGAGTTGCTGGAAGCAGCCGGGAGGACGGTGTCTCAATGTTCTTGCCAACATGAAGAACGTCTGGCCTGCCATAATTGTCTGCTTCCCTTTGCTGATCCGTGGACGGTTGATCATACGGCGCGGGCGACCGCCGAACGGTTGCTGGGCAAGATTCTGCGCGCCGGCCGCAGCGACGAGTCCGAGGCCGTGCCGTCTTTCGCAACGAATTGGACGGTGACCCAAGAAGTACCGCGGGCCACAGCCACGGTAGAGTCGTTGCTGGAGCAGCGGTTCCGGCAGGCCTTCGTGACCCGGTTGAAGGATTCAGGGGCGCATTACAAGATTGTTCCGGGCACCGAGGCGGACACCATTAACTTCCGTATCCCGGGTCAGTCTTACACCTGGCAGCTGCTTCCCCAGGTCGATCTGCAGGGCACGCGCCCGGATTTCCTACTCATCGCACCTGACCCAGATATCCCGGATCTGGCCATCTACACGGACGGGTACCAGTTCCACGCGTCGCCAGAGCATAACCGGTTGGCCGATGATGCGGCCAAGCGGGAGTCCTTGCGGGAGCAGGGGATCATCCCGTGGGCAGTAACCTGGCAGGACGTGGAGGCATTCAGCAACCCGGACAGCAGTGGTGAGACACCGATATGGGTTGATGCGCAACTGAATCTCAAATTGCAGGCAAGCTTCTCCCCGTCAGCGTCGCTGATGGCGCTGATTTCCCGGGATGCAATGACCCAGTTATGGCATTGGATCCATGAACCGAATGCGCAGGAGTGGGGCAAGTTCTCGGACTTGGTACCGTTCATGTTACGCACGACAGGGGCGGGGAAGACGGATCCGGACGCGGTGTCTCAGCTGGCTCAGGCTTTGGCCCGCCGTGAGCAGCCTGATCTGCCAGTTGGGGAAGCGATGTATTGGACGCGCAGTTTGGGGTTCTTGGCGTTTGCGTGTGCGGCTCCGGGCAAGTCTCCGGCCACGTTCGCCGTGGGGTTGAGCCTTGATGACCGGGATCTGGCTGTGGCCGATGCTGGATTCGGGGAGTCGTGGCGTGAATGGCTACGGCTGTCGAATCTGATGGCGTTCAAGACGGTGGGTCTTTCCATCACGACAGTGTGCCAGGACATCGTCGGCGGTTCTTCGCTCGAACAGCAGACTGTGCGCAAGGGCCACGTGGCGCTTCCTGTGGGATGGGAAAGTTTGCTGGCCGAAGCATTGGAAGACGAGCGTGTGCTGCTGGTGGAACTGGCTCAGGCCGGGATCGGTACCCCACCGGAGTTGGGTCTGGAATCAGCATCGGGTTATGTCCTGTCCCTGGGGTGGTCCGAGCACCGCATTGGGGTGTTGCTGGAGGCGGATTCCGAGGCGCAGATCGCCTGGGAGGCCGAGGGGTGGCAGATCCTGGGCCCGGATGCCGCAGCGATCACGGCGGCGTTGAACAAGGCCTCACCGGTTGGCGGGCATGAGGGCATGCCGGCGGGAACCTCAAATCTTGATGCCGCGCGGTTGACGCCCGCATGGGCGTCGTTGTTGCAGGACGCGCTGGATGACGAGCGTGCCCTGATCACTGAGCTAGCCGCTGCGGGCGTGCAATCACTGCCTGAGGTCGGTGCAGAGATCGGCGACGGGTATCCGATGATGCTGGTGTGGGAACAGCAGCGTATCGCGGTGCTCTATGACGGTGATGACGCTCCGCAGGATCTGGCAGCGGACGGTTGGACCTTCGTTGGGCCGCAGGCACGACTGATTGTTGAGTCTTTGAACAGAAAGGGGCTGTAGGCATGCCCGGAATTGTTTTCGCGAAAACTAAGGACAAACTGGATAACTCGGTGAAGTCGTTGGTTATGAACTTCTTGGAGAAACTCCAGGAGGATGACACGGCACCCGGTCTGCACATCGAGCCGTTGAAGAACGTGGCCGATCCACGGGTGCGCACGGGACGGGTCAACAACATGTGGCGAGCAGTTCTATTCCGGCTGGAGACCGGATCGACTCCGACGTACGTGTATTACGGCACGTGGGCTCATGATAAGGCGATAGATATCGCTGGCCGCAGCACGCTGCAGATGAATCCGGTGTTCGGCATTCCGGAAATCATCGAGCAGACCAAGCCTGAACCGCAACCGACTGGACTGCAGTACCCGATATCGGGTGGGGCCGCTGAGGGTACCGGGGTAGCCCCTGGCGTTAGACCCGTGGTCGATACGTGGAAGAACGGGCTGATCGAGCACGGGTATACGCATGAGTTCCTCGTTGATGCGGCGGGCCTTGACCCGCAGATTGCGCGCAAGGCACTAGCAGCGCTCACGGCTCCTGCATTCCATAAGGTGACCGACCGGGCCCCCGACTGGCAGGGCTTGCTCGTCCTTGACCTAGCCGCGGGCAAGAGCTTGGAGGCCAGCAAGGAAGATTTGGGGCTTGTGGATCTGCGCGAGACTCCCACGGAGCCAACCGGCCCGCAAACAGATGATGAGAAGATCATCGCCGGGTTCGACAAGGACGCGGCGAAGCTGCAGTTCGCGTTTATAGGCGATGCGCCGGAGGCTTTGCGCGAGGTGATCGAAGGTGGCAGCGCCGATGCGTGGCGGACCTTCTTGCACCCTGAGCAGCGCCGGTACGCTGACGGGTCGTGGAATGGGCCGTTCCGCCTCTCTGGTGGTGCTGGAACGGGGAAGACCGTGGTGATCTTGCACCGTGCTAAGACGCTGGCGCAGCGTGAGCCGGGCGCGCGGATCATCCTGACGACGTTCACCCGTACTCTAGCTTCTTCATTGAGCGAGAGCTTGGTGAAGCTGGATCCGGGGTTGCCGTTGGCGGCTAACGCTGGGGCACCGGGGATCTATGCTAGCGGTATTGACGCGTTGGTGCATCAGGTGTTCAAGTCAGCTAGTGCGGCCGAACGCAAGGAGGCGGTGAAGGCGGTGCTGGGCGATGCCCACGCCTCGGCGAACTTGCATCCCGGCGGGGACGCGCAGAAGACGTGGAAGGACGCCATCGAGAATACCGAGCACGGGCTGGAACTGGAATTAGCTAATCCGACGTTCCTTGAGCAGGAATACGTGTCGGTGGTCCTGGCGAATTTCCTCACGAACCGTGAGGGGTATGTGAAGGTACCGCGAGTGGGCCGGGGGACCGCATTAACGCGTCCAAAGAGGCTGGGTGTTTGGAAGCTCATTGAGGCGTTCCGGCAGTCGCAACGGGTAAATGAGAGCATTTCGTTCCCGGAGCTGGCCGCGGTGGCGGCGCAGTTGTTGCTGCAGCGCGCTGCCAGGGGCCAGGGGGCGTTGGCGGATCATGTGCTGATAGACGAAGCCCAGGATTTGCACGCCGCGCATTGGACTTTCTTACGGGCTTTGGCGGCTGAAGGCCGGGATGATTTGTTCATTGCTGAGGATTCGCATCAGCGGATCTATGGGCAGAAGGTTCCGTTGTCGAGATACGGGATTGCGATTGTGGGCCGGTCGCGGCGGTTGTCGTTGAATTACCGGACGACTGAACAGAATCTGGCGTATGCGGTCAGCGTACTGAACGGTACGCAGATCGAGGACCTTGAGGGTGGGAGCCAAGACTCGCGTGGTTATCATTCGGCGCGCAGCGGGCCAGTGCCGGAGCAATCGGGGGCGACGTCGTTGGCCGATGAGTTGGATGTAGTGGCTCAGCATATTCGGCAGTGGCAGGCCCAGGACGTGCCGGGGAGCATGATCGGAATCATCGCACGCACAAAACGTCAGCTGCAGAAACTGCAGACCGGTCTGGCTGAGCGGAAGGTTGAAGTGCGGGATGTGGACTACCCGGGCGATGGTTCGGCGCCGTTGTATATGACGATGCATCGGGCGAAGGGCATGGAGTTCTTTAAGGTCATTCTTTTCGGGGTGAATGAGTCCACGGTCCCATTGTCAATGGCGACAAATGGGCTGGCCGAGGCGGAACGTCATGACGGGATGATGCGTGAGCGGTCGTTGTTGTATGTGGCAGCTACCCGCGCACGCGATGAGCTTGTCGTCAGCTGGAACGGCACTCCTTCGGAGCTCCTGCCAAATACAAACCCTAAAGTGTCCGCACGCTGAGCTAGCCTGGCCACACACTCGCATTATTGGTCCAAATAGGGGAATGAACAATGTCGTTAGATAGTCAGCAGTCGGCGCAGTCGGCGGCTGTTTTGAGCCCGACCGATTACGAAGCTTGGAATTATGCTTTAGCCACCGCATTTTTCAATTCGGAACGCGCGGGACAGATGGTTTATCTCGACAAGGACGATCAGGCATTTGAAGTTGCCTATACGTCCTTAGGACTGTCAACTGCAGACGAAGCCGTCGAGTCACTCGGTCACGCAGTGGCGCGTCGATTGTGCTGGAATTGGTCAGGCCGGGAGACTTTTGCCGAGTTCGATATGCTTACTCGTCGCTGGGTATACAAGCGAAAAATGGATCGTAAGAACAACCGGCCAGTCCAGGCGCCGCCGTTGATTGCCCTTCTGATGGTGCTTTCTATCGCAGCAGAGAAGATGCAAAGCTCTTCACACGGCACATCGACGGGCGAAGGCAGTTTTTACGTGCAGCTCGAGCGCACGCTGGGAATTCCGGAGAATGAATCGAAGCGCCTACGCCATTCCTTCATGATTTCGAGCGAAGCGTACTGGGAAGCGCTCAGCATCTGGCTTGAAGACTTCGCCGGTGAAATCGGGTTGCCTAGTGCCTATGCCTTGATGTATCGATACGTAGGCTTGCCGATTTCACAGGCCCTCATCCGTGACACAGAGCGTCGAAATATCGATCGCTTCTTCGAAGAGCAGGGGTTCATTGCCGGGTCGTCGATGTCGCATGCCGAAATGTTCGCTGCATTGGATGTTTGGCTTACTCTGAGCGGTACCAGTGCGAACCAGAATCTACGGCTGATATGGGCTAAAGCTGGAAATCAAGATCGCGTCACGGAATTGGCTCTGGCGCAATTCGCCGCATGGCAAGGACCAAAAGTCGCAGGGCCGAAAAGCACTGCTGCCCCGCGGGTAACTCGGTGCGTCCTGAGCTGGCGAAACGAACGGAAGCTTCTGTCCACTACAGCTAAGTTTGGCTTGGTCGTCACCCAGGGCGTACCTGAGGATGGGGTTGGCAGAATCCTGGGGGAGGGGGGATCCGAAAGTCCCGTGACATTCAAACCGGCAGGTAATAACACCTACGGTGTCAGTTTCGAGGGCTATCAGGTAAATGCGGCTTCGCTGGTGGGTTCTCCGGTCACAATAAGGACTTCTGAAGACCTGCAGATCAAACGTGTTCCCAAACGTATTGCTATCTTCGTTCGTGACGCCTTGACGGCCTCGTATGTTGAAGTTGACCGCATGGTGGCTGGTGCCGAAGCTCGAATTCTGGTGAGGTCAGACTTACAGTTGGTGGCCAAGGTCGACGAAATCCTGAAAGACACGACTGATCGTTCTTACCGGACGATCCAAGGTGGAGGCAAAGAGGGAATTCCTGAAGGATGGGTTGCATTTGTCGACGTCGTTTCTCTCCGTGCACCTAATCCGAATTTGATCGAACACGCGGACTTTGCTGCATTTCATCCGCGCCTCACGACGCAAATGAGCTTGCAGGGCGGACTCAGGTTGCCTGGCCGTACCCGTCGTTGGAGCGCGATTGCTCCCATGTCCTTGGTTATAACGTCCGAAGACAGCAAGCCAGTTGAACTGTACCGAATTGAACGGGATCCGGAATCGCTCCGCACTAGTGACAAATTGCTGAAAGAGGAAATCACTCCACCAGCAAAGCTAAACGTCCACGCTTTGGCTGGTGGGCGTTCTGATTTCACCCTATCGCTGCGTCGTGGGTCGAAAACTCTTCAGAACATGCAAGTCAAACTTCGTCATGCTGATTCGAGTGATTCCGCAGACCCAGATCAGCTGCGCTCGATTGCTCACGCTGTAGGCACGTCATTGTGGCCGCTGAATGCCGTCGAAGACGCACGGTCAGCTTCTGGATGGGTTATGGGCTCTATGATTGATGCCCCTGAATTTAACGGCGATGTCCTCAACCTGGAAGTCCCGACTAGGGTTTCCTGGTCTGGCCCAAGAAATTTCAGCAGGGGACGTGCAGTGCTTCGCTTGCCGAAGCCCGGAGAAAAAAGCTGCATCGAAACCGGCAGGCATAAGTTCAACCTGCCGGATTTCGACGGCAAGTATCCTAAAACCCAGTGGATGTATGCGCATTGTGAAATGTGCGGACTCAGCAAAAGGCATCCGACACGTCCTAAAGATGCAAAGAAAAAGGAGCACGTAGACAACCTCATTCGTCAGCGGTTGCCACGTATGTCCGCTGTTGCTTCAACGCCGAATTTGAGTGCTTTCCTAGACGCCTTAATGTTCCTCGGCGCAGGTTCTCGTAAAGAATTCTCGGTGCTTTCCCGCCAGTTGGAAGATTCTGCACTTTTTGAGCGGCAGCTATTGATGTCCTTGGAAGCCCTCGCATTCATCGAAGTTGAACGTGACGACTCCATGGAAGCTGTTGCGTGGGAATCGGTGTATCAGGGTATCGCGGGTACTGATAACGGAGACTGGTTGTTGACCGGACCGTGGAGCGAGAATCTGGTCGAGGAAATGACTGAATTTGTAGTCAACGCCGGTGGGGCCTCGTCAAAGATCGAAGCTGGTCGACTTAGCGTGGTTCATTTCAGCGGAATGGCTGAGGGCACACTGACTGATGCTCTTGAAGGATACGTCGATACGGATAGCGTGACGCCATACAGTGGGCGCAAGCTGGCAGAAACGCTCCCTCCGTTGTCCTCTATTGTTGGAAATCTTCCGCGTACGGTATTCCCTTTCGCGCAGAAGTACGAATATTTCCTGGTCGAGAACGCCCAATGGGTTGAATCTGAAGCTGCAGAGATTCCAGGTTTATATAGACTTCCGCGAATCCAAGGATCCGGTTACTACCTCAGAACCCAAAACGATATTGAGAGTGGGACTGCGGCTAGGGTTTGGGCAGAACTTGGTAAGCACTCGGCAGCCAACATTTTGCGTCGCCCGCTTCTCTCCTACAATGCTAGTAAACGGCAACTTCAGGTTCCTTTGGGAGCAGAATTACCAGGCCTGTACGGAAGAGCAGCCGTCTTGGCTTCAGGAAAACTTCCTGACTCAGAAACCCGTATTAATTCAATAACTTATAGCGGAATTTCCCCTGAAACCGCGACTGTGATCAGTCGAAAGGTAATGTCATGACTGCAAAGCCTAACCCTATAAGTGTATCTCAGGATCTAAAAGAGGCATTTCTTCGTTATTTCAACACGAACTACCGTTTGCGCTCGAAAGGCCTAACTGCTGACCGTGAAGATCTTATCGCCAAGGAAGGACAGATTTTCCGGGAGCCTCTAATAGAACCAGTCCTTCCGTATCCAGCGACGGATGATTTGCTGGAAACAACTACAGCGGCAGGTTACTCGGAAAACGTGGCTCGTATCGTTGGCTCCGCGTTCTTCGGCGATTATGTTGACCGCGAAAAAGGTGAACGGCTGAAACTGCGCAAGCACCAAGCAGAGGCAATTTTAACCAACCGTGACAGTGCGAATACAGGCAAACACAACGTCGTCGTGACTTCAGGAACCGGCTCGGGCAAGACCGAAGCCATGCTGCTTCCTATCTTGCTGCGCTTGGTTGAAGAATCAGAACGATGGGAGAAGCCAGGACCGGTTGAGTGCTGGTGGCGTGGCACCAACGCACGATATCAGCGAATGCGTGCAGGCGAAAGACGCCCAGCAGCAGTACGGGCCATGATCTTGTACCCAACCAACGCTCTGGTCGAAGACCAGCTGACGCGCTTGCGACTGGCATTCCGTCGTATCGCGGAAGATTTGCCGCAGGCGAGGTTATGGTTTGGCCGTTATACTGGCGCCACTCTCGGCAACAACCATTTGCCCACATCACATGACAAGGGAAAAGTCGCGGCAATCAGCAAAGAGATTCAAGAGCTTGAGCAGGAATTTTCCAGCTTGCGAGATTCGGGTGACGTGGCTGAATCCGATCTGGCTCTTTTTACGGACCCATCACGTAATGAAATGGTTACTCGTTGGGACATCGTTCAAGATCCCCCAGATATCTTCGTCTCGAACTTCTCTATGATTAACGCGTTGTTGATGCGTGAATTTGAGAGTCAGTTATTCGCCAAGACCAAGGCTTGGCTAGCGTCTGATCCTGATCATGTCTTTACACTGGCTGTTGACGAACTGCACTCTTATCGTGGCGCATCCGGTAGTGAAGTCGCGCTTCTTCTGCGCCGCGTTTTGGACAAACTGGGTCTAGAACCAGATAGCCCGCAGCTGCGTATCGTTGCAGCGTCTGCTTCCTTGGAAGGAGACGCTGCCGGTCTTGAATTCCTGCAGGAATTTTTTGGCGTCGATGCCTCGACCTTTGCGGTTACTGCAGGTCAACCATTAGAGCTGGATGCACTGAAATCAATCGACCGTGATGAAGTGCTTGCAGCAGCACAAGCTGGTTCATTAACTGAGCAAGCTGAGGAACTTTCAAGGATTGTCGCGCGTGCTTGTTTTGATCCTGTCGAAAAACGCTATCGGGCCCAATTCCTTTCGACAATTTCTGAACGTATCTTTGGCGGAAATGATCCGGGGTTAGAGGGCTTAGAAGCCATCTTAGAAACGATTGCCAAGAAGGAAAAAACGCCCGTGCCGCTACGTGGGCATATCTTTGCCCGAGTGCTCTCGGGGCTCTGGGCCTGCACTAACGCTGAATGTAGCGGCGTCGCCCCGGAACGGAAGGATGAAGAGCGAACCGTCGGGAAAATTTTTGGACAGCCGTTATCCGTTTGTGACGACTGTGGTGCCAGAGTGCTGGAATTAATCCTTTGTGGTGAGTGTGGAGATTCGAGCCTGGGCGGGTACGTTTTACCTTTGGGCGAAGACTTTGAAGCCCTGAGTGCAACTCCTAATGGTGTTCTTGGTGATGCTCCTGGACTTGCGACCAGCCGTGTGCGTAAGGACTACCGGTGGTACTGGCCGGCGGTAGGTCGGGAGCCTGTCGGAGTAAATAAGCAATGGTCTGTCTCTGGTTTTAGGGCCGGTTGGCAGCGGGCAACTCTAGACAAGGCTGGGACGTTAGAACTCGGTGCCTTTGATAATAGCGGCTGGGTACTGAGTATTGGCGGCAAGGGCGCGGAGGCTACTCCAGCAATTCCTTCGCGTTGTCCGCATTGTGGCCAATCGGCTACCCAGTCGGACGACTTCAAACAAGGACGCGTTGTTTCACCTTTGCAGGGACATGCAACGTCGCCCGCTCAAGCAACATCGATTTATCTTCGTCAGTTGCCTCGCACTCTAGGTTCCAAGCCGGAAGAGTATCGAACGATTGTTTTCACGGATAATCGTGATTCGGCTGCAAGAACAGCAGCTTCTTTGGCTACTCGCCAATACGGTGACATCTTGGTCCAGATGCTACGCAAAGGACTTAGCGAAGCCTCACAGGCTAGCATCGTAGACCTGCTGATGCGCAAGGCTACTACGCCTGCAACCCTTTCGTTGCAAGAGCAAGCACAGGCTGACCATATCGTCACGACCAACACCCCGCTGTTTATGGCTGTGATTGCGAAGATGACGGGGCAAGTTTCTCCGGATCAGCAAGCACTGCTTGATTCTGCTGAGACCGACCATGAAACAGGCATTAGCTGGGGAGACCTACGTTCTCGGGTGGAATCTGAGATGGTTAGTGTTGGGCTAAGCCCGGCTGGTAGCTCTGCGAGAGCACAGGAATCAAATGGAGAACCTTGGTACAAGTACTATGCTCCTCCGCAGGAAGGGCTTTGGATCCAGAGCGATCCTTCATCCTCCATTCAGTCCCAGAGCTCCTTCAACAAGATGCTCGACGGTGAACTGGCAACTCAGATATTTGACTCTGGCCGGCGCGATGTTGAATCTACGCGCCTCGCTTGGTTCCCTGTTGCAATTCCCGAAGGTATGGGCGGACCGCTGGATGGCGAAGCTGGGGCAGAAGTACTTTCTAGTTGCGTACGTATCCTGGGACTTTCAAGAAAATACGAAGGGTATTGGGCGTTGGGACCGGATAAATCCAAATCTCCCACAGCCATAAGGGGGTATCTAAAGAAAGTCGCTGCCAAGCAGGGGGTCGAATATGAAGCACTCGAAGCTTGGGTGTATTCGATCTTTGAACGCTCGGGCACCGCGTCTGGCTGGGTTCTGAAGCTGCATGGCAATTCAAGCAAATTGCGCTTTGCGATGGCTGAAGAAAATGCCTGGGTCTGCGCAAAATGCGCTTTCGTGCATCTCCATGGCTCAGCGGGGGTTTGCGCCAATAAAGGTTGTGAATCGAGTGTATTGATCAAGCAACCGATTGATGCTGATGCTCAGGATTACTACGGCTGGCTAGCTGAGCAGCCTGTACGCAGAATTGCCGTTGCGGAACTTACCGCACAGACCAAGCCCGCCGCAGAGCAGCGTCGGCGTCAGCGTTGGTTCAAGGGGGTTCAGCTTCCTGCGCCAGCAGAGAACCCGCTGACCTGTGAGCTTGATGTCCTCAGCGTTACCACCACGATGGAAGTCGGAGTTGACATTGGTTCGTTGAATGCGACGTTAATGGCGAATATGCCTCCGCAACGGTTCAACTACCAACAGCGTGTTGGTCGTGCTGGTCGCGCCGGGCAGGCCTTCTCTTTCGCGATTACTTCATGCCGAGACTCTGCGCACGACGAATACTACTTTAATCATGTCTATAGAATGACTGGAGACTTACCTCCGCAACCATTCCTGGATTTGGGTCGGGCCCGCATCGTCCAACGTATCGTGGCAGCCGAAGCCTTGAAGCGTGCCTTCGCGGCGCTTCCGTTCCCTCCAGAATGGGGCCCGGAAAGCCTGCACGGCACCTTTGGAGTGGTCGATGACTGGCATAGATACAAGGACGGAGTCGGGAAGTGGCTGGAGTCGAGTGATGAGGTCGATGGAATCGTTAGTCGACTTACTTCTTATACTCGCCTCAGCGAAGATGAAATTAAAGATGTAGTTCGATGGGCGCGCAGTGAGATCGTCGGCGAAATCGACAAGATCATTGCTCAGCCAGATATCTCCGAAAGAGAGCTCAGCAAGGCACTTGCTCTTGGCGGGCTATTGCCGATGTTTGGTTTCCCAACTCGCGTGCGTCAACTGTTCAGCGATAAGCAACCGACGCTGAAGTCTTTGGAAGACAAAATTGTGTCGGACCGTCCGTTGGGCATGGCGATTACTAACTACGCGCCAGGTGCTGAAGTTGTTCGTGATCGGATTGTCCACGTTGCTGCCGGTTTCGTGAATTACGAACAACGTGAAGGAAAGGTCTTCCCGACCAATCCGTTGGGTAAGGAACACCAAGTTTGTAGTTGTCCAAAATGTTCGACAACGGTTATTGATAAGCCAACCGTCAGGGTATGCCCGAGTTGCAATGCTGCGATGAATGTATTCAAGCTCTACGAACCTTTGGGCTTCCGTACAACCTACATGCCACGGCCATACCGTATTGATCAGTCTCGGTCGCAATCGAAGAGTTTGCCTTCATTCGTCTCGACCGGTCCGGAACCGCAGGGAGAAGCCGTCGGCGCTGTTGACGTTCGCTTGTACGAGCAAGGAAAGCTTCTGCAGTATAACGACAACCGTGGTCGCTATTTTGAACTGGTAAAAACCGACGACGATGAATCGGTGGTAGCGATTAACAAAGAGCTATATCGCAGCGGCTGGAAGGCTATGCCCTCGAACGGAATAGAAATCGGAAAGAGTGCCATCGGGGAAATCCGAACTACCGATGCTTTGACCGTCGACTTCTCCCGCTTGTTTACCAGCGGCGGATTCATACCGACAGCCCCGCATGTGGTGCCGGCAGGAGAGTCTGCACTGTGGTCCATGGCCGAGGTACTACGCACAGCTGCGAAGCAACAACTGGATATTGACCCCCAAGAGATGCAGGCAGGTCTGCAGCACCGCATGGCCAACGGAGTTTCTTCCGCTCGGGTATTCCTGGCCGACACTCTTGAAAATGGTGCTGGCTATGCCGCGCAAATAGCAAAGTCTGAAGTCTTCAGAGAGCTTCTTGAAGAGACACGTACGCATCTTCAGGAGGAATTCGAAAGCATCGAGCATAAAAAGTGCTCAACATCTTGCCCTGACTGCCTGCGTTCTTGGGACAACCAGCGACTCCACGGCGTACTGGACTGGCGTCTGGCGTTGGATGTTCTTGACCTGTCATCTGGCCTCGAATTGAACTTGCCACGTTGGTTTAGCCGCGTTGAAGAAGTGCGGGCTACAGCAGGAAGCTTGCACTCGAACATTCGTGTAGATCAGGTCGGCCCCGAAGGCGCACCAATGCTGTTGCTTGATGAGGAAAAGGTTGGCGTGCTGATCGGACATCCTCTGTGGTTCCGAGACCGTGACAACCCACTGAAGCAACAACAAGCTGCAGAACAAGCTGCGCTTAATCATGCACGAGGATACCGGGTTTACTTGAGCGACTTTGTCGAGTTCGGCCGTCGCGCTCTTCCTGTACTCGACGCCGCAGTTAACGGTAAAGCTGTAGCGATCAAGCCATACCTAAAAGCCTAAAAAGGCTATCCATTTAGATCCCTAAGCAACTGAAAACGTAGGAGAAATATGCTAACTGGCACGTAGAAAGCTCCCGCGCTGCGTCAACAGCCCGGAGCACGGACTAACATCGGAAAGCGTGTTTGTCAGATGCCCGTATCGGAACCTGCCACGTAACAAAGCAATGACATTGGGTCTGCTGACGGTTCGGCTGACACCGTGGTTCATGCCGCCAGAGCGACGGACTCGAGCATCCTAGCTTCAAACTGGACAGGGGTCAGTTTCTCCAACCTGCGTCGCTTGCGCTTGCGGTGATACGTCCCTTCCAGTCAGCCCACGATCGCTAAGCGTAGCTGTTGGCGGTGGTTCACTAGGCTCGGTCCAGCACTTTCGTCTGCAACAGGCTGACGAACGATTCCATGGCCGCATTGTCACCGGCCGCCCCGACCCGACTCATCGACCCGACCAGCCCATGGGATTCCAGGGCATTGGTGGATTTCCTGGAGCGGAATTGGCTACTGTAGTCGCTGCGCACCCGAACGTCACGTTGGTGTTCCCGGTGCGCGATCGCCATGTCCAGGGCGTCGACCGCCAGTTGGGCCTTCATCCGTGAGTCCATCGAGTAGCCCACGATTCGGTTGCTAAACACGTCATTGATCGCACACAGATACAGCCTGCCCTCCCCGGCGTGGTGCTTGGTGATATCCGTCAACCACAACTGGTTGGGCTGCTCGGACATGAAATTCCGCTGCACCGGGTCATCATGCACCGGCGGACCAGCCGGGGTAGGATTCCGCCGGCGTTTGCTGATCATCGAGTGGATTCCCGCTTTGTTGCATAGCCGCCATACCCGGCGTTCTGATATCTGCTACCCCAGGTCATCAGCTCGTACACGGTACCCGCCTTCCGGGTCGGTGGACGAGGTCATTCCATGCGTGTGAAACCGGGTATCACGGGACGGGGACGGCCGCAGGCTCACGGTTCCATGCCCCGTGGCGGACTTGATCTCTGGCGGACTTGGAAGCGACACCTGTTCCTGCCAGTCAAAAGCGGCCAATCTCTAATGCCGGCGTCCCGTCGGGTGAAGGAGAAACGCGCGGGGGTGCGAACCAGCTAGCGTCGGCGCTTCCGCTCTGAACCCAGCAGCGGCCGGTCTGCCGCCACCGGCTGGCGTCCGCCGGCGGACCGGTCATCCGACCCCTGGTCTTCCAGGCTGCGGTCCCGTCGCTTGCCGGCGATGGCGAGGGCGCGCCGGATCCCGTCGAAGAGCACCATGAAGGACATCGCCGTCCAAAAGGCGAGCCAGAGCCACTGCTCCAGGGTGGAGAAGGCCGTGAAATGCCACGGCCGCCGCACGCTGGGAAGCTCCTTGGGCGGCGGGAGCACGCCGCTGACCCACAGCAGCGCCAGGCCCGCGATCCCCAGGCAGACCAGCCCGACCAGCAGCTCGGTCAGCGCCGGACCCCACGACGGCCCATTCCGTGGGTGCCGTTTCTTGCCATGGTGCGCCACTGTTCTCCCGCTTCCCTACTTCTGCCGCCGCGCGTAGGCCCGGGCCGCCCGGATGCGGTCCCCGCAGCGGGTCGAGCACCAGCGCCGGCGCGCGTGGGAGCGGATCAGGAAGCGGTCGCAGGGGGCGGCCTCGCATTGGGCCAGGGTGGCACTGTGGTCGCTGGTCAGCAGCGCGGCGGTGTCTTCGGCAATCTGCGCCATGGCGTGTTCCACCAGCTGGGTGACCGGGTGCTCCGCGGCCCGGAAGAGGCCGCGGTCCTCGGAGTAGTGCAGCAGCGGGGCGCTGGCGATGCCGGACAGCGCCCGGTTGACCGCCTCCAGCGCGCTTTGCTTCGGGGGCCGTCCGGCAACCTGCGCCGCCAGCAGGGAGCGGACATTGGCGCGCAGTGTGGTCAGCTGGTTCTGGCAGTAGGGCAGCAGGGCCGTGTCCCGCGGGGCCAGCTCATTCTCGACCAGCCAGTGCGTCGCCTCTTCCGGGGTTCCCAGCTCGTCGGCCAGCTCCTGGCCAGGCAGGGTGACCAGGCTGTTTGCCAGGGCCAGGCCCAGGTGCTCGGCGGCCCCGGGGGCGGGAGGAAGCGGAATCTTCGACATATCTCTCATGGTACAGGTTGTTCCTATCCGTGAGATTGCTGTTAGGATCGTTATCACGCCAAAACCATTATTTTGCCGTGATAACTCAGGAGGCCCATGTCCCAGCTGCTGCCGTCGTGAACGGCGCCCTTCACCCTGTCCGTGCTCGACAACGTCCACACCTCCGTCGGCCAGAGCGCCAGTGACGCCCTGCAAGAGGTCATCAACCTCGCCCAACTGGCCGAGCGCCGGGGCTACCACCGCTTCTGGATGTCCGAGCATCACGCGATGCAGGCCGCCGTCACCTCCTCGCCCCAGCTGATGGCGGCCCGGCTGACCGTAGAGACCAGCCGCATCCGCCTGGGCGCCGGAGGGATCATGCTGCCCAACCACGCACCCCTGGTGATCGCCGAACAGTTCGGGATGCTGGAGGCGCTGGCGCCGGGAAGAATTGACCTGGGCGTGGGCCGGGCTCCGGGAACCGACCTGCCCACCGCCGCGGCGCTGCGCCGGCACCACGATGCGAACGACGGATTTGGGCAGCAGTTCGGGGAGCTGCTGGGATTACAGCACGACGACTTTGGGCAGGGGCACCCCTACCGGAACGTGCACGCCGTACCCGGGCCCTGGCAGGCCGCAGAAAACCGGGTGCCGGACTCCGCGGGCGTTCCCGCGCTGTGGATGCTGGGCTCCTCGCCCTTCTCGGCCAGGATTGCCGGCGAGCTGGGAGTGCCCTACGCCTTCGCTCTGCAGTTCGGGGACGCGGACGCCGGCACCGCCATGGACCTGTACCGAAGAAGCTTCCGCCCCTCCCGGTTCCTGGCCACACCGCAGACCCTGATCAGCGTCGGGGTGGTGACCGACCAGGACCTGGACCAGGCGCGCCGCGAGACCGCGTCCTCGGCCATGGCCATGCTGCGCATGCTCAAACGCCAGACCTACGCCCTGCTGCCCCCGCATGAGGTCCAGGCCTACCAGGCCAGCCCCAACGAACAGGCCATCCTGGACTCCTACGACCGCCGCTTCATCAACGGCACCCCCGCGCACGTCGCATCCCAGCTGGAGCGCCTGCACGAACAAACCGGCGTGGATGAGATCATGCTGGTCGTCATGGGGTACTCACGCCAGGCGCAGGCCCGCACCGTTGAGCTGCTGGCCGACCACTACAATCTGCCCAACCAGTAGCGGCGCCCGGCCCGGGCGCCTTCTGCGGCTAGGCGCTTTCCAGGGCCTCCTTGGACTTGGCGATCGCAAAGCCCCACGCGTCCGAGACGGTGGCCTTGGGCGGCAGCGAAATCTCCTGCGGGTTGGTCTGGATGTCCAACAGGTAGGGGCCATCGCTGGCCAGGGCGGCGGCGACGGCGGCATCCAGCTGCTGGGGGTCGGTGACCCGCTGCACCTTCAGGCCCATGGCCTGGGCCACCGCGGAAATGTCGGGGTTGTCCAGCTCGGTGCCGAATTCCTGCAGCCCGCCCTGCTCCTGCTCCAGCTTCACCATGCCCAGCCGCCCGTTGTTGTACACCACGAACTTCACCGGCAGGTTGTAGGTCACTGCGGTGCGCAAATCCCCGAGCAGCATCATCAGCCCGCCGTCCCCGCAGTTGGCGATCACCTGGCGGGTGCGGTCCAGGGCCTGGGCGCCCAGCGCCTGGGGTATGGCGTTGGCCATGGAGCCCAGGTTGTAGGAGCCCAGCAGCCGCCGGGTCCCGCTCATCGTGATGAACCGGGAAAGCCAGACGGTGGACATGCCGGTGTCGCTGGTGAAGATCGCGTCCTGGTCCGCCTGGGCGTCCAGGGCGGCGGCCACCGCCTCCGGGCGGATCAGCTCATCAGGGTTTTCCACCAGGCTGCGCACCTTGCCGATCAGACCCCGGTCCCGCTGCGGGTCGGTGATCTTCATTTGACGCTGCATCCAGTGCTCGTAGTCCTTGCGCATGGCGCCCAGGTGCTTGCCCTCGCGCGAGGTGTTCAGCAGCGGCAGCAGCTCGGTGAGGGTGGGCTGCACGTGCCCGACCAGGGAATGGGCCACCTGGGTGCGCCGGCCAATGTGCTCGGCGCGCATGTCCAGCTGGATCACCGTCTTGCCGGTGGGGTACCAGTCCCGGTAGGGGAAGTCGGTGCCCACCAGGAACAGCACCTCGGCCTCATCCAGCGCCTTGGCCGCCGCCGGGTTGCCGATCAGCCCGGTCTGCCCCACCTGGTAGGGGTTCTGCTCTTCCAGGCCTTCCTTGGCCTTGAGGGTCAGCACCATCGGGGCCTGCAGCCGCTCGGCCAGCTCGAGTACCTCGGGACGTGCTTCCCGGGCGCCCACGCCCACCAGCAGGGTGACCTTCGCGGCGTCCTGCAGCACCTTGGCCGCCGCCTCGATCTGCGCCCGCGGGGCGGCGGACTGCGCGGCCTCGGGCACGAACTGGGCGCGGCGCACGTTCTTCTCCAGCTCCATGCCGCCCACGTCCCCGGGCACGGTCAGCACGGCAACCCCCTTGCGGGAGACGGCCGCGTTCACCGCCTGCTCCAGCAGCTGCGGCATCTGGTCGGCGGAGGTGACGGTGTGCGCGAACACGGCCACGTCGCTGAACAGCACATCGTTGTTGACTTCCTGGAAGAAGCTGCTGCCGATCTCCGAGGAGGGCACCTGGCCGCAGATGGCCAGCACCGGGGCGTGGGACTTCTTCGCGTCATACAGCCCGTTGAGCAGGTGAATCGAGCCCGGGCCCACCGTTCCCATGCACAATCCCAGCTTCCCCGTCAGCTGCGCCTGGGCGCCGGCGGCGAACGCGGCGACCTCCTCGTGGCGCACCCCGATCCATTCCATGCCCGGCTCCTGCCGGATCGCATCCGTAATGGGGTTCAGGGCGTCTCCCACCACGCCCCAGGCGTGGGTGACCCCGTACTCGGCCAGGGATTCGACGATCAGCTTGCTGACGGTTTTCATGCGGGACTCCTCTCGACGGCGCCACGGCCCGGAGCGTCGCTGCCGAACCACCTGGCGTGCTTGTCCTTCAGGTCTGTGCCCATGATGGCACGCCGCCGGGGCGAAATCCGGGCCCTTCAGCCAGCGCTCAGGTGCCGGGAATTGAAGGCGGACGGACCTAGGCGGCCCACCGGAGACGGGCATGGGGGAGCGTCGGCGTGCTTGATCCTGTGCGGAGAATGACCGCGGCCGTGGAATGCGGGTTTGGCGCTGTATCCTCTAGCGAAAAGGAGGTCACGATCGAACGTCAACCCAGGGCCGCCTATGAGGACTCCTTTGTTCCCCACGCCACCGACCTGCTGCGCGGGATCGGCCTGCTGCTGTTGCCCTGGACCTATGCCGTGGCCGGGCCGGCCGCCTTCCTGGCGGCCGCGTTGTCCTGGGGCGGGCAATGGGCGCTTCGCTACTTCGCGTCCACCCGCTGGCGCGATGCGCTGGGCCAGCTCGTCCTGCTGGGCGCCACCGTTTTCAGTGCCCTGGGGGCCTACGCGCTCATCGAGTGGCTCGACCTTGCGGTTCATGGGCTGCTGATGGGCGTTGTGGTCGGCCTGCTCCACGGCACACTGGGCATAACGGGCCTGATGAATGGGACAAGTCCCGGGGGAGCGTGGTGGCGCTTTGTAATCCTCGTGGCGCTCGGTGCCCTGCTGGCGGTGCTGTGGGAAATCGGCGAGTGGGCGGGTTATCGGCTGCTGGACCCACGCATCGGGGTGGGCTACGACGACACCATGGGAGACCTGCTGGCCGGGCTCGCCGGCTCCGCGCTGGCAGCCTCCGGCGTCTTCCGAACCGATCGCGCTTTGCGCGGCGCAGGGCGAGGTGAGAATGAACCGGGTTAGCGTTGTCGTGCCGGTCCTGAACGATGAGCAGCACCTGGCGGTGCTGCTTGACCTGCTCAAGAAGCAACGGGATGAGCCCTTTGAAATCATCATCGTGGACAACGGGTCCACGGACAACAGCCGGCAGCTCGCCCAGGCCGCCGGGGTGCGGGTCATCAGCGAGCCGCGCCGCGGGATTCCCGCCGCAGCGGCCGCCGGCTACGACGCCGCCGAAGGGGAAATCATTGCCCGCTGCGACGCGGACAGCCGGCCCGACGCCCGGTGGGTGTCGCGCATCCTTGAAAACTTCTCCCGCAACCCGGACCTGGACGCAGTCACCGGGCTGGGCGTCTTCTATGACCTGCCGCAGTGGGTACGGACCGTGGCCGCCGCGTACTATTTCGGGGCCTACTACGCGGCCATCGGCGCTGCGCTGGCCAGGGTGCCGCTGTGGGGCTCGAACATGGCGATGCGCCAGCGCGTTTGGCAGTACGCCTCAACCCGGGTGCACCGCCAAGCCCCCGAACTGCACGATGACATGGATCTTTCCTGTGTGCTGCCGTCAAAAGCAAAAGTCCGGCTGGATTTGGGGCTGGTCGTGGGAGTGGCGGGCCGCAGCCTGACCAGCCCGCGCAGCCACCTGCGGGTAGTGCGCATGGCGTGGCGGACCTTCGCCGCCCATGGTGGGCGGCGGGCCATCTACCGCCGGTGGAAGGAGCGCCTGAACCTGCGGTAGGAACGGGCGCCAAAAAACTTCTAGGAAATCTTTCGACAACCGCGTCACGATTCACCGCCCGCCCACTCCTAACCGGTGACAGCGAAGATGATGCCCCTCGCAGTTGGCCACCGACCCCGCCCCGGAGCCCAGCGATCCGGAACCTGGTACTACCGAACCGCAGGTAGAGGTCAGCCTGCATAGTGTGACTCACTGACTGACTTCGACCTACGAATTCGCGCTCACGACCTCAAACCTCCCAGTTGGCCAGGCCTTCGAGGTCACGCTCGCCACCGACAGCCTGTTGTGGGGTTGGGCCGATGCCGGGGACGGATGCCGCAAGAGCAACAGCTGGCTGGGTCCGGACCGTTTCATTTGTACCGCGTCCGGAACGTCGAGCCCCCGGATTATGGTGACGGTGCTGCCCGGTTTCGGGTCGCTGAACGTTCACTTCACCGGGCCCGGGTCCTCCCGGCCAACGGCCAGCTTCACGCTGTCGCGTTAGCCGGGATCAGGCGAGACAGGCCCTCACGCTGCTGGCTCAACGAGAGGTAACCCGGAATTCGGCGCCATAGGTATTGAACGTGCTGGGTACATTCCGGGGGTCCAGGCTCGGCTGGAGCAGCCGCACCTCGTGCGCGCGGATGAGCTCGGCGATGAAATTACTGGTCAGCATCAGGACCAGGTGTCGTCCGGGGCAAATCCCTGAGCCGTCACTGAAGGGCACCAGCGGCCAGTCGGTGTTGGTGCGTTCAGCATCCCAGATGTGCGGGCTGAACGTGTTGGCGTAATCCAGGTGCCTGTCGTCCCGGTGGAAGTAGGGCGCAAAAATCAGCGCCGAGGTGCCCTCGGGCATGATGCCCGGCGTGAATTCCACCGAGCGGGTGGCCTGTCGCAGGATGAAGGGCGTGGTGGGCCACAGGCGCAGGGTATCGAGCACGGCATGGCGCAACTTTGGCAACAGCGGGACCGGGTCCGAAGCCTGAACCAATGCCTCCTCACGGGCTTCGTCCATCTTCGGCTCATCGCTGGAGAGCAGTGCCATGGCAGCCCATGCGGCGGTTCCGGCGGGATCAAAGGCAAAGAGCCACTGTGGAACCTGATCCGCCGGCTCAGTCTCGGAAGACCCCATATTCTGCATGAACGCCGCCAGGCTCCCTGGCTCCGCGCGGTCGAGGATCTCCTTGAGTGTGTCGTGGAAGTCGTCACGGGTGACCCGGTCCAGCGGCCGAAGAAAAGCGAGGTTTCCCCTGGACCGCAGCGACTCGATCAGCTCGATCAGCCGATCATCATTTCTGGCCGAATCCCCGAGCACGACCCTGCGAACCATGCGGAACCAGGCGCGGTTGAAGTCATCCCAACGCAGGGTGCCACTCTCGGCCCCGACCTCGTCCAAGAGGATCTTGGCTTCCTCTCGCACCGCTGGCAGCAGCGTACTGGCCATCTTGTGTATCGGATGATCCGAGCCGAGCGCCTTTTCGTTGAATCCCCTGCGTCCGGCCCGTTGCGGTCCGCGGGTGATCAGTGAAGAACGCGGTTCGAAGTGTTCCAGGGCCTTGCGCTTGAGTAGTTCGGCGGGGGTGAAGGGTTCAGGTGTCTGGTCCAGGACACGGTGCACGTCCTGTGGATCCAGGATCAGCGAGAATTCCCGGCCGAACAGCTTCAGCTGCAGGGGACCTGGGCCGTACTTGTCGGCCAGGGCCTGCATCCGCTTCACCCCGCGACGCTCAATGTCCAGGCGCTCGGCGACCGCCATGACCTTCGGCCGCCGGCGAATTGGTCCCTTGGCCAACACCGGTGCAAAGATGTCCGCCACAATCTGGGCTGTTTCGGGCCAGGTGGGACGCGGCAGTGGATTTTGTGTGGCATTGAGTGAAGACTGGGTCAGCTCCGGCTCGGTCAACGACATCTCCTGGGTTGGTGAAGTGAGGTGGATAATCGGATAGCGGGTGGACGCTACTTTTGCGGCGACCCCGGTTCTCCGATGTGGCCTTCGGCGCTTGCATCCAGCACGCGCTGGATGAAAGCGGTGTACTCATCCACGTAGTGCTGGAGGAACTTGCGGGTGGACTCGTCGGTGACGGTTCCGTCCTCCTCGTAGGCCTCGGGCTTAAAGCTGATGTAGGCCTCTGGGGCATTGAGCTGCGGCGCGTCCAGGAACCCAAGGACCGTGCGCATTGAGGACTGCATCAGGGCGGTGCCAATGGCGCCGGTGGAGGCTCCAATGACGGCTGCGGGCTTGCGTGCGAAGGAGTTGGTGCCCCAGGGGCGGGACCCCCAATCCAAGGCGTTCTTCAGCGCGCCTGGGATGGAGCGGTTGTATTCCGGGGAAACGATCAGCAGACCATCGGAAGCTTCGATTTGCTTCTTGAACTTGGTGGCGGCCTCCGGATAGTTCTCGTCCAGGTCGCGGTTGTACAACGGCAGATCCCCGATGGGGATCTCGGTGAATTCCAGGCAGTCCGGTGCCAGCTTGATCAGGGCTTTGGCAAGAATCCGGTTGATGGACTTGCTGGAGAGCGAACCAACGATGTACCCGATGTTGTAAGTAGCCATGGCGCTAGTCCATCACTCGGGCTCCCCGGAATCGAGTGGTTGGCGGGGATTATGAGCAAATGCGCAGTGGAACTGGACGAAGAAAAAGGTTTCCGGTGATGCCGGGCAAGGGTTGATGAACCAGTAAACATTTCGCACTTGCACGCAGATCCGCTTTTTAAGACGCTCCAGTGGTGTTGCTAACGAAGTCAGGTTTTGGTTCGGGGTGACGGATAGGGTGGGTGGGATTGCCATTTTTGAATCATCGAATGCAGGAGCCGCCGTGTCCGTCATTGAGTCATCGACCCACCCTGTTGCCGTCGAACAAAAGCGGCCGTTGGGAACGGCTGCCTGGCAAACGGCGATCCGCCGGTTCTTCCAGGTGGTTTCGATTGTCGAGTGCTTCACCTGGGTGGGGATGCTGACCGGCATGGCCTTTAAGTACCTGATCAACGGCAACGGCATGGGCGTGACGATCTTCGGATGGGCGCACGGCGTGACCTGGCTGTGCTATCTGGCTGCTGCGGTGGTGACTGCGGTGACGTTCCGCTGGAAGATCTGGGTGCTGGTTGTTGGCGCGGCGGCCTCCACCCTACCGTTCCTGACCCTGCCTTTTGAGCGGTGGATGGCGAAGTCCGGGCGGCTCGTGGTCAACGCGGACGCCTGACCTCCCAACGGGCATAACCAAGACAACGGCGGGCGACGGGAAGATCCTTCCTGCCGTCCGCCGTTGCTTTCACCCGGCGCCATGCTTGGCAGCTGCTGCCGGGTTTAGGCTTCGGTGCCGCCGTCCACGCGCAGCACCACACCGGTGATGAAGTTGGCTTCCGGGGAAAGCAGGAACGCGGTGGCGTTGGCGATGTCCTCCGGCTGACCCAGCCGCTTCATGGGGATCTCTGCTGCATACCCGGACTTCGCGTCCTCCGGCAGGGATGCCAGGGCCGCGGTTTCAATGGCGCCGGGGGCCACCGCATTGACGCGGATGCCTGCTTCAGCGTTTTCCTTCGCGGCACTGCGGGTCAGGGAAACGACCCCGTGCTTCGCCGCACCATATGGGGTCAGCTGCGGGGTGGCGCTAATTCCCGCCAGGGAAGCGATGTTCACAATGGAACCCTGCCCCTGTTCGGTAAAGTGCCGGATCTGGCTTTGCATGGCCAGGAACGTGCCGGTCAGGGTGATGTTGATGGAACGCTCCCAGTCAGCGCTGGTGACATCCTGAATGGGTTTGGGCATGGCGCCCACCCCGGCGTTGTTCACCGCCATGTCCAAGCGGCCAAAGACCTCCAGGGCGCGGGGAACCAGCGCATTGACCTCCTCGGGAACCGAGACGTCCGCGTGCAGGTAGGAGGCACGTCCTCCGGCGTTCTCGATCAGTTCCACGGTTTCTGCGCCGGCCGCGTCATTGACATCTGAAACCAGGACGGCGGCCCCGTCCTTGGCCAGGCGCAGCGCGATGGCGCGGCCGATGCCTGCACCGGCTGCGGTGACGAGGGCTACTTGGTTGCTGAACTGCATATGGACTGCTCCCTTGATGCTGATGGATGGCGGGATGCCCGGTGGTGGACGGTGAGGTGGCACAGCGTGCTGGAAAGGGAAGCGGCAGCGTCGGGAAACCCTTGCCAAACGGCCCACGGGTTAGAGGCGCGAGCGTGCCTGCTGCTGGTGCCCTGCCGCATGCCAAGCAGTCGTACTGCGGCCGGGAACCCATGACGGCATGGCCGCCGCACATCGCGGCGAATGCGGATGAACTTCACCATGGCACCTACTTCGGGCAACAGGAACTTTCAACCTTCCCGGAACGTCAGATCCCGGGTGTCCCTGTACTGCCCACAGTACCCACCGCATCTTGTCTACGGGTCGATTCTGGACCGGGTTATTCTCACTGCGTGAAGCCTTCCGCAAACCCCGAAACCCTGCTATTCCTGCCTCCCGGGGTGCCTACCGCCGGTGGTCATTGACCTGCTAACCGGAACACAATCCGGCGTCGGCCGAGCGTGGGGTGGGCCCTTCCTTTGCTTCGGGGGTCCTCTGCGGTGCGGCGGTCTCTTGATCCAGTTGGTCAATGTCCTGGCCCAGGACCAGCTGCACTCCTGATGCCGCGCCCACCTGGGGCGTGAGGTCCAGGTGCAGGTCACTGGCCAGGGTCTTCGCCGTCACCAAGGCCGCGTCGCTGCCGTCAACCAGCAGGACCGTGGACGCCTGCAGCTGCCGTGCGGTGTCGATCCCACTGACGGTGTGGCCCAGGGCGCTGACCTCGGCGGAATACTCTGCGGCCAGCCCACTGAGCCCGGCACCGTTCGTGATCCTCACCGGCGCCGACCGCACCGGCTTGGATTTCTGCTTCTTCTTCGCCTTCTTCTCCTCGCCGGACAGTGGACGGTCAGCGCGCAGCGACGCAAAGACCGTCTGGGCTTCAGCGGAAGGGACAACCCGGTTCGGGTTCTGCGGTGCCGGGCTCCACGGCATGGTCAAGAACGAGATCTGCGAGGTGGGAACGTCGGCCAGCTGCCGGGCCAGGGAAACCAGACTGCTCAGTGATTCCAGGCCGGGGTCTACGGTCATCGCGGAAGTGGCGGCATCCAGGAAGGAGTACAGCCGGTCGGGGCGCGTGAGTACCTCCCGGCTGGTCACATGCTGCACGATGGCGGACATGACCATCTGCTGGTGATCCATGCGGGCGATATCGCTGCCATCCCCGACGGCGTGGCGGGTCCGGGCCAGGGCCAGCGCATCTTTGCCGTTGACGGTCTGCTGGCCTGCGGGAAGATCCAGTTTCGCCTTCGGGTCCTTCAGCGCCTCGGGCAGGCACACCGGCAGGCCATCCAAGGCGTCAACGACGGTAATGAATGCCTCGAAATCCAGCTCGATGAAGTTATCGATCCTGACCCCGCTGAGCTCTTCGACCGCGGTCACCGAACAGGCCGGGCCATAGTTCAACGCCGAGTTGATCATCCCATAGCCGCCCGGATAGGCCCCGTGCCCGTGATCCTCACAGGCCGGCAACTGCATGAGCGTGTCCCGCGGCAGCTGCACCGCATCGATGCGCTCGTTCTCGGCCGCGAAATGCACCAGCACCATGGCGTCACTGCGCCGCGACCCGTGATCAGAGCCGTAGGCCGTGGAGGACTCGTCGCGGGCGTCCGACCCGAGCAGCAGGATATTGCGCTCACCGTCCGGAACAGGGTCCTCGGCCGGGAAGCGGGACCCCAGGGGAGCGGTGGTGATGTTGCGCTGCAGGTGCAGCACCGCCATCGCGGTGGTGCCGACCAGGCCGCAGAACAGCACCGCAACAATGATGCTGATCAACGCGCGCCGCCGGCGCGGAGCGTGAACCCGGTTCCGTCCTCCTGCTGCTCTTCCGCGCTTCATGCCTTGCGGGTTGTTCACGCTCGCCGGATCCTTCCGTCCACACACTTCTGGTCAAAGTCAGAATTTCCATGGCATCACGGGTGGACGGGGCGGCACCAATAGCCGGAGGGGCAGCTTCCATGCGTGCCGCGCATGAGTGGAAATCCCATCCCATCCAGCGTGGCGCGGGGTGCAGATCAACGCCGGAAACAAGCAGTCAGTCGCGCAGCAGCTGCAGGAAATTCGTCAGCGCCGGGCCATGGTGGCGCTCATCGCGGTAGACCACGCTGATGGACCGCCGGGCAGGGGTACGCAGCCGGGCCACCCGGCCGCCCAGGAAGGAGGCGGAATGAGCCAACACCTCGGGCACAATCGTGATGCCGCCGGCGGCGATGCTCAGCTGAACCAGCGCGTCACGTTGGGTGGTGGTGATGACCTGTTCCGGTTGCACGCCGTAGTCGGCATAGACGCCTTCGGTCACCGTGCGGATGGAGGTGCCTTCTGGCAGGGTCACCAGGGTGCGTCCGTGCAGGTCCGCCGCGTCAAGGACTTCGGCAGAACCGTTGGTCGCCGCCTCGGGCAGCACGGCGGCGAAGTTCTGGTCCTTCAGCGGCAGGGCGGCCAGCTGCTCCGGGACGGTTTCATTGACCCCAAACCCCAAATCGGCCCGGCCGAGCCGCACGGCCTCGGCCAGCTCCTCCGAATCCTCAACCGTGAAGGTTTCCACCCGCACCTCGGGGAACTGATGGTGGAAGCGGCCCAGGTAGGGTGGCAGCACCGTGGAGATCAGCGAGGGCAGCCCGGCCACCTTGAGTGTTCCGGCCAGAAGGTTGCGGTGGGCGTGGATGGTGGAGTCAATCGAGGCGATTTCCGCAAGAATCCGCCGCCCGGCCGGCACCAGGTCCCGGCCCAGTTCGGTGAGCACCATGTTCCGGCCCGATGCAATGAACACCGCCATCCCCAGGACATCCTCCAGCGCACGGATTCGACGGGACAACGAAGGCTGGGAGATGCCCAGTATGTCGGCCGCCGCGGTGAATGAGCCGTAATCCACGACCGCGATCATCGCATCCAGCTGGGCGATGGTGATGCCGGAGGACAGGCGTGGGCCCGTCAACGGTCCGGGCGGGAGCAGCAGCGGCTCATGGTCGGGGGTCAAGGATGGCACCTCTACAAGGCAGTGGGGGCGAGCAAGGCCTCACCGTATCATGCAGGCGCCGAACGCTGCCCGGTCCTGAGCGCCTGCTCCGCGTGGATAATTTTCTGATCCATGTGGGAAGTGCATGCGTCATACCGTTGGGGCTATTAGTGGCTTAACCCGTGGCTCAGTAGGGTGAATGGTTATGCGTACTTCACCTTGGCGGCTGGTTGCGGCAGTGTTTGGCAGTGTCCCGAAGATCCCTCTGAGCGGCAGGGCGAGCCGCTGGCACCGTGCCCGGGAAGAGGTGCGCCAATGAGTAGGCAGGCCGCCGCTTCCCCGGCCCGGACCTCACGGGCCAGCCGCCACGATGCCCAAATCATCATCGGGATGACCTTGCTGCTCACGGTCATGGGCCTGGTCATGGTGCTATCCGCGTCCGGGGTGAGCACCCGGTCCTCGCCATACCGCCTGCTGACCACACAGGCGGTGGCCGCGGGCTTGGGGGTTGCGGCCATGCTCGTGTTGTCGCGCTTCCCGGTGCCGGTGCTGCGCAAGCTGAGCTGGCCGGCCTTCCTGCTGACCCTGGTGCTTCTGGTGCTGGTGCTGACACCGCTGGGGGTGGAGGTCAACGGGGCGCGGCGCTGGCTGGGTTTGGGGCCGGTGACCTTCCAGCCCTCGGAGCTGGCCAAGTTCACCAGCGTGCTGTGGTCCGCCCACATTGTGGATGCCAAGCGGAGGCTGCTGCACGACTGGAAGCACCTGGCCATCCCTTATCTGGTCGGCAATGGGCTGTTTATCGCCCTGGTGTTGCTGGAGAAGGACTTGGGCACCGCCGCCGTGCTGATGCTGATCACCCTGGCCACGCTCTTCATTGCCGGGGTGGAGCTGCGCAAACTGCTGGTGGTGCTCGGCGGGGTCAGCGTTGTGGTGATCATTGCGGCGCTGATCAGCCCGAACCGCATGGTGCGCCTGATGAGTTGGGCGAACCGGGCCTGCGATGACGGGATGGATCTGTGCCACCAGAACCTACAGGGCCAGTACGCATTGGCCTCCGGTGGGCTGTGGGGCGTGGGCATGGGACAGAGCCGGCAGAAATGGCACTGGATCCCAGAAGCCCACACCGACTTCATTTTCGCCGTCATCGGCGAGGAGATGGGGCTGATCGGCTCGCTGTTCTTCTTGCTGATCTTCGCCTTCCTGGCCGTGTCCATCCACCGGATTGCGCAGCGTTCAACCTCCGTCTTTGCCCGCTGCTTCTGTACGGTCACCTTGATATGGCTGATCGCCCAGGCGGTGCTGAATATCGCCATGGTGGCCGGCCTGGTCCCGGTCACCGGAGTGCCGCTCACCTTCATTTCGTTTGGTGGGTCCTCCCTGGCCACCTCCCTCGCGGCGATCGGGGTGGTGTTGGCGGTGGCCCGGGACAACGGCCGCCAGCCAGACCCGCAACTCCAGGTGTCCAAGGAAACAGGTGCGGCTTAAGGGTGTGGTGGCATACCGGATCGCTGGCTCTGCCGGTGCACCGCCAACGCCAGGGAGAGCACCGTCAGCAGCCTCGGGTCATCAAGGCTGATGCCCAGCAGCTCCTCCAGCCGTGACAGGCGCTGGTAGAACACCGAGCGGGAGAGCAGGCTGTGCCTGGCGGCCAGTGACCGGTTCGCCGGATGGGCCACGCAGGCTTCAAGGATCCGCAGGAATTCCGCGCGCTGCGCCTGCGGCAGGTCGAGGACTGGGGCCAGCACCTGCCGGGGCAGACGCTGCAGGGACGGTTCATGGCGCAGCTCGTGGGCGAGCAGGGCCAATGGTTCGGCGGCCGTGTGCACCACGTTGCCGCCGTCCGCTCCCAGATGCAGTTC
>NZ_JAVGCZ010000018.1:0-51636 GCF_052928425.1 Glutamicibacter sp. BSL13 | reverse complement strand
GCGATCGCCGCTTCCGGGCAGCTGTCAGTGGGGGCCGGGCACGGGCCGGTGCACCACCTGGCCGGGCTGTGGTCCGGGCAGGGGCTGGCGCCGGCGCAGGACCCGATGCAGCAGTGGTGGCAGGACATCGCCGGGATCCGGGAGGGGATCGATGAGCTGGACTTCATCCGCCAGCTGCGGGCGGGCACCCTGCCGCGGGCGAACTTCGACTACTACATCAACCAGGACGCCCTGTACCTGCGCGGCTACGCCCAGGTGCTGGCCCAGGCCAGCATCATCGCCCCGGACGCGGCCGCCCAGCGCTTCTGGGCGGCCGCCGCCTCGGCGACGTTCGAGGAGGAAATGGCGCTGCACCGCGAATTCGCGCTGGACACCGCGGCGCACGGCAGCGAGACCACCGCGAACTACGTGAACCACCTGGCGGCGGCCGGGCACCACTACCCGGTGCTGATCGCCGCGATCCTGCCCTGCTACTGGATCTACCAGGACGTCGGGTCCCGGCTGGCGGCGGCCGGGCACGGGCAACACCCCTACCGGCAGTGGCTGGCCACCTACTCCTCCGCCGAGTTCGATGCGGCCACCGCGGCGGCGATCGGGATGGTGCGTGCCGCCTACCGGCGGGCCGATGAACGCACCCGGCAGGCAATGTGGCGGGCCTTTGAGACCTCCAGCCGCCACGAGCTGGCGTTTTTCGCGCAATCGGGGGCCGAAGCGTAAGATACTTCCCGGCCCATAATCAGGAGGAACACGCATGAAATGGTCGATCCACGGCGACGGAAAGTCCATCACCCCCGGTGAGGTGGTCGCCCCGGATGAGCGGCTGCACTGGCCGCAGACCATTTCCATCGGCACCCAGCACATCCTGGCGATGTTCGGCTCCTCCATCCTGGTGCCCACGCTGACCGGCTTCCCGGTCACCACCACCTTGCTGTTCACCGGGGTGGCCACCATCCTGTTCCTGCTGATCACCGCGAACAAGGTGCCCAGCTACCTGGGTTCCTCCTTCGCGCTGATCGCCCCGGTGATGGCCACCATGTCCAGCCATGACATGTCCGCGGCCCTGGGCGGGATCGTGATGACCGGCGCGCTGCTGTTCGTGGTCGGGCTGGTGGTGCAGAAGACCGGCACCGGCTGGATCCACGCGCTGATGCCGCCGGTGGTGATGGGCACCATCGTGGCGCTGATCGGCCTGAACCTGGCCGGGGCGACCCTGGAGCCGATGAAGCAGGTTCCGCTGACCACCTTCGCCACGGTGCTGGCCGTGGTGCTGGCCACCGTCGTGTTCAAGGGGCTGCTGGGCAGGCTCTCGATCCTGGTGGGTCTGGTGCTCGGCTACCTGGTGGCCCTGGCCCAGGGGCAGGTGGACTTCGCCCCGGTGGCCGACGCCCCCTGGTTCGGGCTGCCCGAATTCAACACCCCCAGCTTCCACCTGGACACCGCGCTGATGTTCCTGCCGGCCGTGTTCGTGCTGATCGCCGAGAACATCGGCCACGTGCGCACCGTGGGGCTGATGACCGGGCGGGACCTGTCCCGCTTCAACGGCCGGGCGCTGATGGCCGACGGCGCCGCCTCGGTGCTGGCCGGGCTGGGCGGCGGCTCGGCGACCACCACCTATGCGGAGAACATCGGGGTGATGGCCGCCTCCCGCGTCTACTCCACCGCCGCCTACTGGGTGGCGGCGATCGCCGCCATGGCGCTGGCGTTCCTGCCCAAGTTCGGGGCGCTGATCGGCACCATCCCGGCCGGGGTCATCGGCGGGGCCGGGATCGTGCTCTACGGCATGATCGGCATCATCGGGGCCCGGCTGTGGATCGAGCACCGGGTGGACTTCGGCAACCCGATCAACCTGATGACCGCCGGGGTGGGCCTGATCATCGCCATCGCGGTCACCTCCGAGATCAGCTTCGGCCAGTTCCAGCTGGGCGGGATCGCGCTGGGCACCATCGCCACCCTGGTGGTCTACCACCTGATGTCCCTGGTGGCGCGCTGGCGCGGCAGCGATCCGGCCCACGCCCCGGCCCCGGCCGCAGGCGAACAGCGGTTGCCGGAAACCAGCGGACGCGAAAGCCTACGGTTGGCACCGTCCACGCGCTACGATCGGCTCATGAGCTCACACACAACGGATGGCAAGATATCGGCCCGCCTGATCGGGATCGCGCTGGGCGCGGCCCTGGGCGGGCTGCTCTTTGGCTATGACAGCTCCATCGTCAACGGCACCGTGGATGCGGTGCAGGAACAGTTCGGGCTGAACGCGGTCACCATCGGCTTCACCGTCTCCTGCGCCCTGATCGGCGCCGCGATCGGCGCCTGGGTGGCCGGGGTGGTGGCCGAGCGGATGGGCCGGGTGCGCACCATGATCATCGCCGCCGTCCTGCTGGGCGCCTCCGCCCTGGGCGCCGGGTTCTGCTTCGGCCCGGTGGATTTGATCATCTGGCGGATCGTGGGCGGGCTGGGCGTGGGCTTCGCCTCGGTGATCGCCCCGGCCTACATCGCCGAGATCTCCCCGGCCGCGCATCGCGGCCGGCTGGGCTCGCTGCAGCAGATGAGCATCGTGGTGGGCATCTTCATCGCCTTCCTGGTCAGCGCGCTGCTGGTGTACGTGATGGGTTCGGCCGACGCGGTGGGCTGGTTCGGCCTGGAGGCCTGGCGCTGGATGTACCTGTCGCTGCTGGTGCCCGCGGTGGTCTACGGGGTGCTGGCCTCCCGGCTGCCCGAGTCCCCGCGCTACCTGGTCGAACGCGGACGCTACGTGGAGGCCGCCCAGGTCCTCTCCCGGGATGTGGGCATGGAGCCGGGCGCCATGACCGAGCAGAAGATCGAGGAGATCCGCGCCACCGTGCACCTGGAGCGCCACCAGACCTTCTCCGATCTGATCGGGCGCTTCGGCTTCCACCCGGTGGTGTGGATCGGCATCCTGCTTTCGATGTTCCAGCAGCTGGTGGGCATCAACGTGATCTTCTACTACTCCACCACCCTGTGGAAGTCGGTGGGCTTCGCCGAATCGGACTCCTTCACCATCTCGCTGATCACCTCGGTGACCAACATCGTGGCGACCATCATCGCGATCTCGCTGATCGACGTGCTGGGGCGCAAGCTGCTGCTGCTGCTCGGCTCCGGGATCATGACCCTGTCCCTGGGGGCCATGACGCTCGCGTTCTCCCAGGCCGTGACCGTTGACGGGGCGCTGAGCCTGCCCGGGGCCTGGGGCACCATCGCCTTGATCAGCGCGAACCTGTTCGTGATCGGCTTCGGCGCCAGCTGGGGCCCGGCGGTGTGGGTGCTGCTGGGGGAAATGTTCCCCAACTCCATCCGCACCCTGGCCCTGGGCGTGGCGGCGGCCGCGCAGTGGCTGACCAACTTCCTGGTCTCCACCACGTTCCCGTCCCTGGCCGAGGCCGGGCTGCAGCTGGCCTACGGCATCTACGCCAGCTTCGCGCTGCTCTCCTTCCTGTTCGTGCTGTTCATGGTCAAGGAGACCAAGGGACGCAAGCTGGAGGAGATGACGCTCTAGCCCGCGCGGGTCAGAACCCGCGCGGGGGCTGCATGACGTCGGCGGAGTCCTCGCTGTGCAGCGCCACCACGTGCTCCATGCTGGGCTTGCCCTCGCGGACCTGGCCGTGGGCGTCCAGTTCGATCTCCACCGGCTCGGAGGCCGAGAGCGAGTAGTTCTTCCCGCGCACCGCGAAGTACAAGGTGGCCCCGCCCTCCATGCTCAGCCGCATGGAATCGCTGTTCAGCCGCACCGTGATCATCGAGCCGCGCCACGCCAGCCGGAAGGAGAGCGTGGACCAGCTGGCCGGCAGCCGGGGGTCGAAGCTGAGCACGTCCCCGTCATCGCGCATGCCGGCGAATCCGTAGATCAGCGTCGCCCACACCCCGCCGGTGGAGGCCACGTGCACCCCGTCGGCGGTGTTGCGGTGCGAGTTCTCCAGGTCCACGTTCAGCGCCGCCTGGAAGTACTCGTAGGCCAGGTCCCGGTAGCCGACCTCCGCGGCCACGATGGACTGCACGGCCGCGGAGAGCGAGGAGTCCCCGGTGGTCAGCGGGTCGTAGTAGTTGAAGTCCGCCAGCTTCTCCGCATCGGTGAAGTCACTGGAGCGCAGCCACAGGGCCAGCACCGTGTCCGCCTGCTTGATCACCTGGAAACGGTAGATCACCAGCGGGTGGTAGTGCAGCAGCAGCGGCAGCTTCGCCGGGTCGGTGTTGGACACATCCCAGATCTCCCGGTTCAAGAAGTGCTCGTCCTGCGGGTGGATGCCCACCCGTTCGGAGAACGGGATGTGGAAGCAGTGCGCGGCCTTGCGCCAGTTCTCGGCCTCCCCCTCGCGGATCTGCAGGCGCTCGGTGAGTTCGGCGTGGAAGCGCGGGAAGCGGTTGGCCAGGGTGTCGAGCATGTCCGCGGCGCAGCGCAGGTTAAAGCGCGCCATCACGTTCGTGTAGACGTTGTCGTTCACGATCGCGGTGTACTCATCCGGTCCGGTCACCCCGTGGATGTGGAAGCTCTGCCGGCTTCCGGTGGTGCGCCAGAACCCGAGCGAGGACCACATCCGGGCGGTGCCCACCAGGATCTCCGCGCCGCCCGAACGCAGGAACTCCACGTCCCCGGTCGCGTTCATATAGCGGTTCAGCGCGTAGGCGATGTCAGCGTTGATGTGGTACTGGGCGGTGCCGGCCGGGTAGTAGGCGCTGGCCTCCTCACCATTGATGGTGCGCCACGGGAACAGGATCCCGTCCTCGTTCATGATCTGCGCGCGGCGGGTCGCCGCCGGCAGCATCGAGACCCGCGCCCGCAGCGCGTTGCGCGCCCACTGCGGGTTCGTGTAGGTCAAGAACGGCAGCACATAGATCTCGGTGTCCCAGAAGTAGTGCCCGGAGTAGCCGTTGCCGCTGGTGCCCTTGGCCGAGATCCCCAGCCCGTCGGCGCGGGCCGAGGCCTGGGCCAGCTGGAAGATGTTCCAGCGGATCTTGCGCTGCAGCGTCTTGTCGTCGCTGTCCACCCGCACGTCGCTGCGCTGCCAGAACTCGCCCATGTAGGTGCGCTGGCCGCGGAAGTGGTCATCGGCGCCGCGCGGCACCAGGTGGCCCAGGGCGCGGTGCGAGCGGGCCAGCATTTCCCGGGCGGTGTGCCGCCGCGAGGAGTGGTAGGCCACGAACTTGCTCAGCCGCAGACCCTGCCCGGGCTGCAGCGAGGCGCTGGCCACATGGTCCGAACGCTCCGCGCTGACATCGGTGGTGGTGTGGATCCTGGATTGCGAGCCGCCGGTGAGGCTGGCCCGGTGTTCGGCGACCGTGGCCACGCTCATCCCCGAACCGCGCACAATGTAGGACAGCCCCGCCCGCCCGTCACGCTCATAGTGCCCGGCCGGCTGCAGCGGGTTCTGCCCGGTGGATTCGGACTTGCGCGGATCCAGCGGGGAGGGTTCCCCGGCATCCAGGTCCGCCGGGGTGGGCACCAGGGTGGTGGGCGGGATGCCGATCACCGAGGACTGCACCACCACGTGCCCCGGCGCGTCGAGCAGGCGCACGTTCACGTCCACCACCGCCAGGTGCCGGTCGGTGAAGGAGACCATGGCGCGGCTGGTGACCGCCACCCGGTGGCCCTCGGCGGTGCGCCACAGCGTGGTGGAGACCAGGGTGCCGTCCCGGAAGTCCAGGCGCAGGTCATCGCGCACCATCTCGGTGCGGCCCACCTCCAGCGCCTCGTCGTTGATGTACACGCGCATGGTGCGGAAGTCCGGGGCCGCGATCATCGTCTGCCCAGTGGAGGCCAGCCCGTAGGCGTTCTCCGCGTAGCGGATCTGCCAGGTCTCGTGCAGCCCGTTGATGAAGCTGCCCCCCACCTGGTCCCCCACGCCCAGCATCGGGGCCTTGGCCCCCAAAAAGCCGTTGCCCAGGGAGAACACGGTGTTCTGGGCACCCTCGTCGTCGCGCGCCTCATCCAGGGTGATGGACCACGGGTCGTAGCTCAGCGCATCCCCGGATTCGTCGGTCATCACCTCGGACAGGTCGGTGACCACAAAGTCCGCGCCGGCCTCGGCCAGCGAGGCGGCGTTGTTTTCCCGGGCCACCCCGATCACCCGGAAGCCGCCGGCCACCGCGGCCTGCACCCCGGAGACCGCGTCCTCGATGACCACGCACTCCTCCGGGCGCCAGCCCAGGTCCCGGGCGGCGGCCAGGAACGTGTCCGGCGCCGGCTTGCCCGGCAGCTGGCGCAGCGTCGCCTCGGTGCCCGAGACGACGGTGGGGAAGAAGTCCGCCAGCTCGGCGGCGTTCAGCACGGTGCGGGCGTTGCGCGAGGAGGAGACCACCGCCACGTCCAGCCCGGCATCCAGCACCTGGTTCAAGAAGTCCAAGGACCCCTGGTAGGGGGCGATGCCCTCCCGTTCCAGGATGTCGATGAACACGTCGTTCTTCAGGTTCCCCAGCGCGCACACGGTCTCAAACCCGGGCAGGTCCCGCCCGGTGCCGTGCGGCAGGCTGATGCCGCGCGAATCCAGCACCGCCTGCACCCCGTCGTAGCGCGGGCGCCCGTCAACCAGCGTGAAGTAATCATCCAGGGTGTAGGGCGCCGCCTCGGGGTGGCGGGCCGAGAGGAACCGGTCAAACAGCTCCTGCCAGGCCTCGCGGTGCACCTGGGCGGTGGGGGTCAGCACCCCGTCCAGGTCGAAGAGCACGGCTTTGAAGTCACGGTGTCGGTACATCGGACGCGAAGAGTTCACAGGCAAAATCCTTTGGTGGAGGACAAACTGGCCGTCAGCCCCACGGTAGCAACATCGGGGGCTTGCGGCGACATACTACGATGGAATACGTGGCTCACTGGATAGACGTGTGGAACAGCAATGAATGGCGTGAGGACACCGCCGCCTGGATCGATGCCGCGTGCGAGGCCTATGGCATCCAACGTGAGGGGGACGTGGACTTCTGGCCCGCCACCCTGCAGCAGATCAGCGCCCTGGTGCGCACCGACGCCGCCGATTTGATCTTCACCGCCACCGCCCCGGGCCTCACGGCCGAGGCGGCGATCACCGTGGCGGCCGGGCAGCTGCTGCCCGAACGGGTGGTCATGCCCCTGGCCATCGACCGCACCGCCGGCTACCTGCTCAGCCCCGACTTCGGGCACACGGTGCAGGCCCTGGGCGAAACCGTGGAAAGCTGGGAATTTGCCCTGCGTTCGCTGGCCTCGCTGCAGGTGGGGCTGATGGGCCAGGAACAGACGTTCTTTGACGCCGGGATGCCGGTGGTGGATCCGCAGTTCCTGCCCGAGCAGTTCGACCAGGCCCTGATGCTGCACGTGTCCCTGGAAAACGGGCACCCGCTGGCGATCACCGGTGAACAGGCCGACGAACTGTATGCCGGCACCCCGGCCCTGGCCGAAGCCTGCCAGGTGCTGGCCCAGGCCCCGGTTCCCCTGAGCGTGGAACACGGCGCCTTCGGCCTGGACCAGGTGGTCATTCCCCCGGAGGTGGGGCTGCACGGGCGGATCCTGAACCTGGGGGCCGGGCACTGGGCCCACCCGTTCTCCTCCCTGGCCCAGCCGCTGGCGGCGATGCAGCAGCAGTGGGATTGCGACATCCAGGACGAGCGCATCATGCGGGCGCTGTTCGCCTACCTGGAGGAGTTCTCCGCCTACGGCACCCCGGACGAGCTCTACGCGCTGATCGACCCGGCCTGCCTGATCGCCCCGCTGGCCCAGCATGAGGCCTGGCTGCGGCTGCTGGTGGAGGCCGAACCGACGGAGATCGAGCACTTTGCCCCGCAGATCCTGCAGACCCTGCAGATCTCCGGGTAGCGGTCCCGGGCGCGTTCACCCGCACAGAGTCCCCAGCCACGGGGCTGCCGGGGATGAGCTTGGCGATCGAAGCTGAGGCATGCGCGCGAGGCTGCGGTTTGCCGGATAATTCAGCTGGCGGCAGCGCTACCCGGGGTAGTCCTGCAGCACCCGGCTGAGCAGCTGCGCCTCATCGCTGACCAGTGCATCCACCCCCTGATCCAGCAGCCGCCGCATGCTCGGCTCGTCATTGACCACCCAGACATGCACCTGCATGCCCGAACGACGCACCGCGCGGATGAAGCGCCCGGTGGTCACCGGGATCATGCCGTGGCGCCGGGGGACCTGGACGGCCCAGAACTCCTTGGGGTATTTCGCCGGAACCCGCCCGATCAGGTGGGCCCAGAGCCAGATGCGGGTCATTTCCCGGGTGCCCGGGCTGGTGCGCACCGGGCGGGAGAGCAGGTGGGCGGTGGCCCGGGTGCGGGCGGTGTCGAAGGAGGCCAGCGCCACCCGGTCATGGCTAGCGGTGCGCTCAATGACCTTGGCCAGCGGCGCAATGACCGCCACGTCCTTCACATCGATGTTGAACATGACATCGGGGAAGGCGTTGATGAGCTCTTCCAGGGTGGCCAGCGGCTCGGTTCCGGCCCGCAGCGCGCCGACCTGCTCGGCGCTCAGGTCGTTGAACCGGCCGGTCCCGGCGGTGATGCGCTCCAGGGTTTCATCGTGGAAGGCATAGACGGCCTGGTCGCTGGTGGCGCGCACGTCGGTTTCGAAATGGCGGATCCCGGCCGCATAGGCGCGCTGAAACGCGGCCAGCGTGTTCTCCTCGGCGCCGCGGCGGTACCCGCGGTGGCTGAAACCGTACTTCACTTCAGCAGCCGTTCGATCACCTGGGCCACCCCGTCCTGGGAAAACGGCGGGGCGGTCAGCCGTGTGGCGGCCAGCGTCTCGCGGTGGCCATCGGCCATCGCATACCCATGCCCCACGAACTGCAGCATTTCAATGTCATTGGGCATGTCCCCGAACGCCATGATCTCCTCGGGCTTGATGTCCAGTTTGCGGGCGTACTCATCCAGCGTGTGCGCCTTGTGGATCTCCAGGTGCGCCATCTCCAGCAGCGAGACGTCGGTGGCCGAATGGGTCAGCCACAGCAGCTGGGACAAATCCGGGTACACGGCCTGGTAGAACTCCTCGACCGGCAGCCCCGGCGAGCGCGCCAGGAACTTCACGATCCCCTCCGTGTCCAGCTCCTGGCTGTGCAGGTCCAGTTCCGCCAGGGAGCCCAGGGTGCGCCCGGCCTGGGCGAACCCGTGGCCCAGGTGCAGGCCCTTGGTGGTTTCGGCGGCGAAGCTGGCCTGGGGTTCATGGTGCAGGATGATCTGCTGGGCCTGGCGGGCGGTGGCGATGTCGATGGTCTGTGCCCACAGCACCTGGTCGTTTTCCAGGTCGTACAGCACCGCCCCGTTGGAGCAGATCACCGTTCCCAGCCCGCCAAAGGCGTCCACGATCGGGGTCAGCCAGCGGTAGGGCCGTCCGGTCACAAAGACGATGTGGATCCCGGCGGCCCGGGCGGCCAGGAACGCGTCCCGGGTGCGGGCCGAGATCTGCCCGGTTCCCGAGACGATCGTGCCATCCAGGTCGGAGGCGATCATCTTGATCACGCCAGCTCCCGGCGGTAGGGCGGGTTCGCCCCGGCCCGGGTGACGGTGACGGCCGCGGCCTTCGAGGCGAAGTCCAGGGCGGCCTGCAGCTCCTGCAGGCTCACCGCGGCCAGCCGCTCACGCTGCCCGGCGCCGATCAGCCCGTGGTCGGCGAACCAGCACAGCAGCGCCGCGGTGAACGAGTCCCCGGCGCCCACGGTGTCGGTGACCTCCACCAGCCTGGACTGCTGTTCCACGGTTCCGGCGCGCACCACCCCGAAGGACCCGGCCGAACCGGCGGTGGAGACCACCATGGCAGGTCCCAGCTCCAGCCAGGCGCGGGCGGTCTGCTTGACCGAGCGCATCGGGTAGAGCCAGCGCAGGTCGATGCCCGAAACCCGCACCACGTCCGCGGCGGCGACGAACTGCTCCACCTCGGCCACCGTTTGGGCGTGGTTGGAGACCAGCGAGGGGCGCAGGTTCGGGTCGTAGCTGATGGTCGCGTGCTGCCGGGCGCGGGTGATCAGCGGCAGCAGCTCCGCGGGGCTGAACAGGGTGGCGATCGAGCCGGTGTGCACCAGCTGGCTGCCCGGATCCAGTTCGGTGACCAGGGTGGGCATCTGCCAGAACGCGTTGAAGGCGAACGTCGCTCCCCCGGCCGGGTCCAGCACGCCATGGGCGATCACGGTGGGCTTGTCATCGGCGCCACCCAGGAACTTCACCTGGTTCTCGGCCAGGTGCTGCTCGATGGTGCGCCCCTTCTCGTCCTGCCCCCACCGGGAAACCAGGGTGCCGGGGTAGCCCAGCCGGGCCAGCGAGACGGCCACGTTCAGCGGGCTGCCGCCCACGAACTCCTGGGGCGGGGAAATCCCGGGGGCCAGGACATCGACCAGCGCCTCACCGATCACCGTCGGGTTCATGTGCTTCCTCCAAAGTGCCAGGGTGCCAGTTCTGCGACGCAGGCCCGCCACTGGTCGCTGGCCGGGTCAATCCACGTGTAGTGGTCCCCGCCGAAAATTTCGGTGCGGTGCTCCTGGCCGCGGGCGCGGGCCTGTGCGGCGGCCTGCTCGGCCACCTGCAGCGGAACATCCTCGTCCTGGCTCCCATGAAAGATTATGACACGCGCCCGCATCGGCCACAGCGCCACGGGGTTGACCTCGGCCAACGGGGTGTCGCCCAGCATCAGGGGCACCGCGTCGTCACTGAGCCGCAGCCGTTGGGCCAATTGCAGATCCAGCAGCCCGGCCTGGCTGATCACCTGGGTGATGCGCGGCTCGGCGGCGGCCAGCACACAACCCAGCTGGGCGCCGGCCGAATGCCCGATGACGCTCAGCGGCCCGTCGGCGGGAATCAGCCCCAGCGCGGTGCGCGCGTCCTGCACCATCTGCCGGGCGCTGCCCGGCCCACGGCGGTATTCCAGGTTGTAGGCCGCCACCCCGCGCCGGGCCAGGTCCGCGGCCAGGGGCCGGCCCAGGCCGGCGTCGTAGCCGGTGCGCCAGTAGCCGCCGTGGATGATCAGCACGGCCCCGGACCCGGTGGCCGCCGCGGGCAGGTGCGCCTCCAGGTACTGGTCCGGGTGCGTGCCGTAGCGGATCACTTGCCCGGGAATTGCGCTTTCCTCTTCTCCACGAACGCCGCCCGGCCCTCCACCGAATCCTCGGTGGTGAAGGCCTTGCGGAAGCTGGCGGCCTCCAGGTCCAGTCCGGCGTGCACGTCGGTGTCGGCGATCTGGTTGATCGCCCCCTTCACGTTGGCCACCGCCATCGGGGAGACGGCGGCGATTTCCTCGATGGTGGCCACCGCCGTGTCGATCAGCTCCGCGGCCGGCACCACCCGGTTGGCCAGTCCAATGCGCAGCGCCTCGGCGGCCTTGATGCGCCGGCCGGTGAAGATCAGTTCGCGGGCCATGGCCACGCCCACCCGCCGCGGCAGGCGCACCGACCCGCCGAACCCGGGCACCAGGCCCAGGTTGACCTCCGGCTGGCCGAAGCTGGCGTTCTCCGCGGCGTAGATGAAGTCGCAGGCCAGCGCCAGTTCGCAGCCCCCGCCCAGGGCGAAGCCGTTGACCGCGGCGATGACCGGGACCTGCAGGGCCTCCAGCGCCTCGGTGACCCGGTGCATGCGCCGGCCATAGGCGTCGGCGGCGTCGGCGTCCATGTCCTTCATCTGCACGATGTTCGCCCCGGCCACGAAGGACTTCTCCCCGGCCCCGGTCAGCACCACGCCGCGGTGCTCGAACCCGGTGCCCGCCAGGTGCGTGACCAGCTTCTCCAGGTCCTCCACGACCTCCAGGGCCAGTGCGTTCATCGACGCGGGGCGGTTGATGGTGACGATCAGGGCGCTGCCCTGGGTGCGTAGGCTCAGTGTCTCAAATTGCTCCATGACCCCACCTTCTCATGCCCAACCCCTGCCCCACTAGACTTTTAGCGGGCGGCGCACCGGGGCGGGGCTAGCGGCGCTTGCGGGGTTTGGGGTGGCGTCCCGGGGACGGCTTGCCGCCCGCCGCGGGCTTGCGCCCGGCCTTGCGTTCGGTGCGGGCCTGGTGCTGCTGCTTCTGGCGCACCGAGGCCTGCCGGGAACTGGTGGCGCTGCGCCCGCGCACCACCCCGATGAATTCCTCCACGATCTCAAGGTTCGCCGCGTCCACCGGCCAGCTGATGCCGATCTGGGTGGGTTGCCCGTCCTCGATCACGCGGTGGATGACATCCTTGCGGGCGTGCAGCCGGGCCAGGCTCATCGGCATGCGGGCCACGAACGCGCCACTGGCCACCACCTCCAGCGCCATCTCCACCCCGCCGCGCTCGGGCGGGTAGTCCGCCAGGTCCAGCAGCGCAAACTTTTCCACCTCGGCGGCCGGAATGCTCTCGTCGTAGTACTCCACGTCGTGCTCACGGGCGGCGCACACCACCTCCAGCTCCTGGTAGAGCGGGATCACGTGGCGGGTCTCGTCCTTCGGCGACTGCCCGGGCGCGTAGCGCACGAACACCACATCGGCGCGCCCGGCGGACAGTTCCTCCAGGATCGGCCCGGCGTCGTGGCGCCGGGCGCTGAGCTCGATCTGCGGGTAGCGCTGGGCGAAACGGTCAATCCATTTGCCCGGAACCACCCCGGCGGCGTAGGTAATGCGTAGCTGTTGCACGCTTAAAGACTAATGCGTGGCCGCCGGATCCCGGTGGCCACGCATCCGCGGTGCGCAGTGTCCTACTTGTCGGTCTTCACAACCAGCACATCGCACGGTGCCGAATGGGCGACCGAGGAGGCGACCGAACCCAGCACGCGGCCCAGGCCGCGCATGCCGACGTTGCCGACCACGATCATCGAGGCGTTGCGGGAGTTGGCCTCGGAGATCAGCACCTCGGCAGGCTTGCCGTGTCCGGCGGCGGCGGAGACGTTGGCCTCGGGCTGGGCGTCGCGCACGTCGCGGGCCACACGCTCGGCCAGCTTGCGGGCCTGCTCGGCGTCATCCAGGATCCAGGTGTCCGAGCCGATGGAGACGACCTCGGTGTTGTCCGAGGCGTGGGCGGTCACCACGACCAGTTCGGCACCGAGCTTGGCGCTCAGGTCGGCGGCGCGGCGCGCGGCCTTCAGTGCGGTTTCCGAGCCGTCAACGCCCACGATGATGGTTTCAGACATAATGCGTTTCTCCTTGGGTTGATGTTCCAGTTCTGTGCGTAGCACGCGCTTGTGCACACCACTCTATGTGATGCGTGCCACGTGAAAGTCCTTAGCCGGCGTGCTTCTTGAGGAATTCGACCGAGCGCTGCCAGGCCTGCCGGGCGTATTCGGGCTTGTAGTTGCCCGCCGGGTTCTGGTCATTGTGGAAGGCGTGGTCCGCGTCGTAGTAGTAGAAGGTGACCTCCGCCCCGGATTCGCGGCGGATCTGCTCTTCCTGGGCCCGGGCGTCCTCGACGGGGTAGAACCCGTCATGGATGGCGTAGTGGCCCTGGATGGCGGCCTCGACGCCCGTGTAGTCATCCGGCACCGCCTGGCCCACCCCGTAGAACGGGACGGCGGCGGAAATCTTCTCCCCCTGCTGGGCGGCCAGGTTCAGCACGAAGCCGCCACCCATGCAGAAGCCGATCGCACCGACCCTGGTGGAGGTGACCTCCTCGCGTCCCAGCAGGTAGTCCACGGCTCCGGCCAGCAGCCGGGCGCCTTCGGCCTCGGGCAGCTCGCTCATCATCTTGGCCGCTTCATCCCCGTCATGGGTGATCCAGCCGCCAAAGAGGTCCGGGGCCAGGGCGACGAACCCCTCGGCGGCCAGTCGGTCTGCCACGTCGCGGATGTGGTCGGTCAGGCCCCACCATTCCTGGATCACAATCACCCCGGGTCCGCGCCCGGATTCGGGCACCGCCAGGTATCCGTGGGCCTCGCCGTCGACCGAGTCGAAGGTGACGTTCTGATGGGGAGTTTTGACAGCCATGACACATCCTTAGTCGGGGTGACTTGAACTTTGATAACAGTCTATGTAATCGCCGGAGCCTTTGGCATTAATCGGTATCACAAAATCCAGCGGTTTCCGCACGTATTCGGCCCCCGGAATGAGACAACGCCGCCGGGCACCGCCACGGGGCGGGGGCTCGACGGCGTTGAGCGGGGCGCCGGCGGCAGCGCCGACGCCGGGGGCGCTTGGCCTAGGCCATGGATGCCAGCAGGTCGGCGCAGGCCAGGGCGCAGCGGCGGCAGGCCTCGGCGCAGATGCGGCAGTGCTCGTGCATCTCGGCGTGGCGTTCGCATTCCTCCGCGCACACCTCGCAGGCGGCCTGGCAGGCTTCGAGGATGGAGCGCAGCAGGGTCGGGTTCGCCCCGGTCTGCCGGGTCAGCACCGCGCCGGTGGCGGCACAGATGTCGGCACAATCCAGGTCGGTGCGGATACAGGTGCGAAGCTCTGCCACCATGTCCTCGGCCAGGCAGGCGTCGGCGCAGGCCGTGCAGACCTGGGCGCATTCAAAACAGGCGGCAATGCAGGCGGCCAACTTTTCGCGATCCACCCCGGCCAGGTCCTTCGGGTAGGTCTCGAGCATCGAGCTTACGTGCGTCATGATGTTCCCCTTTCCACAAGCACGGTGCGCCGGCGGCTCCGGCTCACCTTGCTCACGACACTAGGGATAAGCACAGGAGCAGTACACCCGATTGAGCGTTTACCAAGGCGACGTGACAATCTCTCCCATGACTACGCTCCAACATCACATTCCAGTCTGGGAATACAGTCAAGTCAGCGAGCTTCCAAGGCGTTGCAGAATGACGCCGAAGTGGCCTTAGACCTGGGAGGTGCCGAAGCTGCTTTCCAGGCGGCCCGCATCCGGGTAGGCGGCCTGGGTTCCCTTGGCGGTGGTGGCCAGCGCGGCGCTGCGCGAAGCGTAGGCCGCCGCGCTGTGCAGCGGATCCCCGGCGGCCAGCCGTGCGGCCAGCGCCCCGGTAAACGCATCCCCGGCACCAGTGGTGTCAATCGCCTTGACCTTGGTCGGAGCGATGCGCACCGCCTCGATCCCGGCCTGGAGCACCACCGATCCTTCACTGCCCAGGGTGATGACCGCATTCCTGATCCCCCGCGTGCTAAGCAGATCGGTCACCGCAGACCAGGCCGCGAGGGGCGCCTGGGCATCGGGCAGCGGCTGCCCGCCCAGGAACTGGGAAGCCTCATGCACGTTGACCAGCAGCACGTCGGTGGCCTGGACCAGCGCCGGTTCCACCTCCGCGTAGGGGGAAAGGTTCAGCAGCACGGTGGCGCCATGCCGCTGGCCGGCCTGCGCGGCGGCCAGCACCGTATCGGGGTCAACCTCCAGGCACAGGCAGACCACGCCGGCCTGGGCAAAGCGCTGCTCCTCCTGCTCCACATCCTCACGGTCCAGGGTGCCGTTCGCGCCGGCGGAAATGACAATGGTGTTCTCACCGCTGGCATCCACCGTGATCACCGCGACCCCGGTCTCCACCTGTCCCCGGCGGTAGACGCTGGAGACGTCAACTCCGGCGGCCCGGCAGGAATCCAGCAGCATCGCACCGTTCGCGTCGTTGCCCACGGCTCCGATCAGGGCCACCCGGCCCCCCAGTTTTGCGGCGGCCACGGCCTGGTTGGCGCTCTTGCCGCCCGGCCCGACGTTGAAGCCGTGCCCGTGCAGGGTTTCCCCCGGCTGGGGGTGGCGTTGGGTGTAGATCCCCAAATCGGCGTTCAGCGATCCGACTACGATAATTTCTCGTCCTGGTGTGGCGTTCATGCCTCGACCTCCGCATCGACGGGCTTGGGAATCAACAACGACGTGGCCAGGGCCAGCACGGTAATGACCAGGCCGGTGACCAGCACGGCCAGGTAGGACCCGTGTATGCCCAGCGGCGCCGCGGCCACCTGCACGGCCGGCAGCAGCAGGAAGCTGACCCCGGCACCGAGGTTAAACGCCCCGGCGTTCATCCCCGGCAGGAAGCCCGGGTTGCCCGGGGGTGAGAGGACCACGCCCAGTCCGTTGAGCATGATGTTCACCGTACCGGCATAGCAGATGCCCAACAACGCGCTGCCGGCGATCATCCACGGCAGGGAGTTCAGGCCAAGGACCAGGATCAGCACCAGGGACAGGATGGAGCCGATCATTCCGGCGCGCAGCACCGTGGTGTAGCCAAGGACCGGGGCCAGCCGTCCGCTGATGGGGCCGAACACCCAGCCCAGCAGGGCGTACGGGGTCAGGATCAGCAGCGCGGTCTGGGTGGCCCCGATGCCGAAGCCGGGCTCGGCGGCCTGGACGAAGGCCGGGATGATCCCGTTGATGACGGCGAAAATACCGGTCATCGTCAGCAGGGTGGTCAACAACGGCGCCCAGGTGGAACGCAGGCGCAGATGGCGGATCTGCACCATCGGCTCGGCGACCCGCTGTTCGGTGCGCCAGAACGCGGCAAAGCACAGTCCGGCGAGCGCCAGCAGCGCCAGTGAAATCAGCAGCGTGTCGGTGCTGAAGGCGCCAATGAGCGTGGCCGCCTCGTTCAGGGCCGTGAGCAGCGCACCCACGGCGATCACAATGTAGATGACTCCGCGCCAGTCCATGCCGGTCCCCGCCTGCGGCTTGCTTTCGGTGCACAGCATCGCCACCGCGACGGTGGCCAGCAGGGCGAGCACGACCATGAACCAGAAGATCGAGCGGAACCCGAAGTTCTCAGCCAGGTAGCCGCCGAGGAAGGAGTCCACCCCGGCCACCCCGCCGTTCACGGCCAGGATCAATCCCATGAGGGTGCCGTAGCGTTTCGGGTCGCTCACCGCGCTGCGCAGCATCAGCAGGCACAGCGGCACGGTGGGCCCGGAGACACCCTGGATGATGCGCCCGACGAACAGCCACCCGATGTTGGGGGCCAGCGCCGCGATCATCGAACCGACGGCGGTGGCCAGCATCATGCCCACCAGCACCCGCTTGCGCCCCACCACATCGCTGAAGCGCGGCAGGAAGAGGGAGAACAGTGCCGCCGTGGTGAAGAACCAGGTCTGGCTCAGCCCGATGGAGGCCTGGTCGGCGTTCAGTTCCTCGCCCATGGTGACCAGGGCCGGGGACAGCATGGAGGCGTTGAGCTGGAAGGCCACGCAGGCGGTGAGCAGGGCGATCATCAACCCCGCGGCATTGCGCCGGTCGGTTCCCGGCATCGCTGGGGCGCTCACCGGGCACCGGCGTTCTGTGCGGTGGGCAGCTGGACTTCACCGATGTTGTGCAGCGCCTGGATCACCAGGTCCCAGAAGCGTTCGTGGTCCAGCTCCATTGCCACCGAGGTGTTGCAGTCGGCGGGGGCCGGGGCGCGGAAGTCGGCGACGGTCATGCCCAGGGTCAGTGCGCCGGACAGTTCGATGTCCACCGGCACCTTGACGGTGGAGACCACGGTGGGGTCGATGACGTAGGCAACTGCGCAGGGGTCATGCACCGGTGGGGCGTCAAAGCCCTGGGCGTCCTTGTAGGCGGCCTTGAAGAAGTCCATCAGTTCGCGCACGAAGCGGGCCGGGGCGGTGCCCACCGCTTCGATCCGTTCGATGACCTCGTCGGTCGCCAGCGCCTGGTGCGTCAGGTCCAGACCCACCATCACCACCGGCCAGGATTCGTTGAAGACGATGTGCGCGGCCTCGGGGTCGATCTTGATGTTGAACTCGGCCACGGCCGACCAGTTGCCGACATGGCAGCCCCCGCCCATGAGCACCACTTCACGCACGCGCTCGACGATGCGTGGTTCCTTGCGGGCGGCAAGCGCAATATTGGTCAGCCCGCCGGTGGGCACCAGGGTGATTTCCCCCGGTTCGTGGCTCATGATCGTCTCGATGATCAGGTCCACGGCGTGGCGCCGATCCAGTTCAATGGCCGGTTCCGGCTGCAGCGGTCCATCCATCCCCGAATCCCCGTGGATGTCGGGGGCGTTTTCAATGGTGCGCACCAGCGGCCGGGCGCAACCGGCGGCGAAGGGAACACCGGTGATTCCGGCGATGGTTCCCACGGCCAGCGCGTTGGCGGTGACCTTTTCCAGGGTCTGGTTGCCCACCACGGTGGTGACGGCCAGCAGGTCGATCCGCGGGTTGCCGTGGGCCAGCAGCAGTGCCACCGCGTCGTCATGCCCGGGGTCGCAGTCCAGGATGATCTTGCGCGGCGCATCGGGGTTCGTCACGGCCATCAGGTCCTCCACATCATTGGGGAACCGGCCGCTGGGGCCGGTACAGAGCTTGGTTCTGGGAAGATTCTGCTCCGTTAAGCGCTTTACGTCAAACGCTTAACTTGGCTTCGGGTTTGGGGTTCCCGCGTCCACCTGCCCCACGGGGCGCAGCGGATAGGATAGTGACATGAATCCCAAGGACCCCAGCACCGGCGAACGGCCGCCACGCCGCGTCACCGCGGCCATGGTGGCCCGCGCGGCCGGGGTCTCCACCGCCACCGTCTCCCTGGTGGCCAACGGCAAGGCCAGCGGACGGGTTTCCGAGCGCAACGTGCAAAAGGTGCGCCAGGCCATCAGCGATCTGGGGTACGTGGTGGACGGGATCGGCAGCTCCCTGGCCCGGGGTGTGAGCTCCACCGTCATCATGGTCGCTCCGGACATCTCCAACCCCTTCTTCGCCCGGCTGATCGCCGGGGTGCGCAAGGTCCTGGGTTCGGACTACCAGCTGCTGCTTTCGGTCACCGATCCCGGCCAGTCCCCCAGCGTCCCGGAGGTGCGCCGGCTGCTGGGCCTGCGTCCGGCGGGTCTGCTCATCGATGCGCCAAACCGGCAGTTCCTGAGCGAACTGGGTTCACCCATCCCGGTGGTGGCCATCGACGCCCCCGACGCCCCGCCGCAGGTGCCGGCCGTCAACCTGGATGTCGCCCAGGGGGCCCGGGACATGGTCGAACACTTCGCCGGACTCGGGCACCGCAAGGTCGCGTACCTGGATGCGAACACCGGGACCGCCACCCTGCGCCAGCGCCAGCAGGCCTTCACCCATGCCGTGCACGAACACGGAATGCAGCTGCCCGAGGGGGCGGTGATCGCCACCACCATCGACGTGGGAGAGGCGGCCGCCGGTTTCGCCGCCGCGTGGCCGCAGTGGCAGGCGCAGGGGATCACCGCGATCGGCTGCGCCACCGACACCCACGCCTACGGGGTGCTGCAGGAGGCCCGGGTGGCCGGGCTGCAGCTTCCCGACGAGCTGGCCGTGGCCGGGTTCGATGACCTTCCCTACTCCTCCACCACCAATCCTCCATTGACCAGCATCAACCTGGACGCCGAAGGGCTGGGCAGCGGGGCCGCCCGGCAGCTGCGCCGGCTCATCGAGGGTGAACCGCTGGATGCCTCGCATCTGGTGCTGCCCGGACAGCTGGTGGTGCGCGGCTCCACCGTTGCCCAAGCCTAGGGGCGAACAACACCGGGCCGGAACCCGGGGCAGAAGTGTGCAAGAATGCTGTTACCCATATCACTTTCACTACGGATCGTCGGGCACGTACCTGCCCGTGAAAGGAATGTCGTCATGGCATCTGTGACTTTTGAGAAAGCCACGCGTATCTATCCCGGTGCACTGGTCCCCTCGGTGGACGGCATCGACCTGGAAATCGCCGACGGGGAATTCCTCGTCCTGGTCGGCCCCTCGGGCTGCGGCAAGTCCACCACCCTGCGCATGCTGGCCGGGCTGGAGGAGGTGGACGGCGGGACCATCCGCATCGGGGACCGGGACGTCACGAACGTTCCGCCCAAGGACCGGGATATTGCCATGGTCTTCCAGAACTATGCGCTGTACCCGCACATGAGCGTGGCGGAGAACATGGGCTTCGCCCTGAAGATCGCCGGGGTGGACAAGGAAGAACGGGCCCGGCGGGTGCGCGAGGCCGCGCAGCTGCTGGATCTGGAACAGTACCTGGACCGCAAGCCGAAGGCGTTGTCCGGCGGCCAGCGCCAGCGGGTGGCCATGGGTCGGGCGATTGTGCGCTCACCGCAGGTGTTCCTCATGGATGAGCCGCTGTCGAACCTGGACGCGAAGCTGCGCGTGCAGACCCGTACCCAGATCTCCTCGCTGACCCGCCGGCTCGGGGTCACCACCGTGTACGTCACCCACGACCAGGTGGAGGCGCTGACCATGGGAGACCGCGTGGCGGTCTTGAAGGAAGGCACCTTGCAGCAGGTGGGAACCCCGCGTGAACTCTACGACCGGCCCAACAACGTCTTCGTCGCCGGTTTCATCGGCTCCCCGTCCATGAACCTGCTGGAGCTCACCGAGACCGGGGGCCAGGTGGCCTTCGGCAACACGGCCTACCCCGCCCCGGGAGCCTCCGGCGGCACCACCTTCGGCATCCGTCCCGAGGATCTGCGCCGGGCAGCCCCGGGCGAGGGTGTCGAACTGCACGTGGACGTGGTGGAGGAACTCGGCGCGGACGCCTACATTTACGGCAGCGTGCACCTTGAGGGCAAGGACCACCCGGTGGTGATGCGGGTGGATGGGCGCAAGCCGCCGCGGCGGGGCGAGAAGATCAACATCGTCCCGGAGCCCGGACACATCCACCTGTTCGACACCGCCTCGGGCCAGCGCCTGACCCAGGCCTGACTTCCCACTGATGGTCCTGGCCGCCGGGTCCGGCGGCCAGGACCGGCCTAGTCGCGCTCCACCCGGTGCAATTCGACCTCCAGGCGGCGCCCCGTCACCACCACGCTCATCATGGTGCAGTGTGGCTGGCGGCGCCGATCCGTGGGGGAACCGGGATTGAGTAGGCGCATCCCGCCGGGAGAAACCGTATCCCAGGGGATATGCGAGTGCCCGAACACCAGTACGTCGCTGCCGGCAAACGCCGCGTCCGCGCGTTCCTCACGGCGCCGGGCAGGCCCGGTCTCGTGGATGAGGGAGAACTTCAGCTCCTCGACCGTGAAGTGCGCGACTTCCGGAAGCCGCTGCCGCAAATCCGGACCGTCATTGTTCCCGTAGACCCCATGGAGCTGGCGGGCCCGGTTAAAGAGCAGTTCATAGGTCGGCAGATCGATCCAGTCCCCCGCATGAATCACGGCATCGGCGGCTGCAGAGGCTTGAAGCACCGCAGAGGGCAGTTTCCTTGCCCGGGCGGGGACGTGGGTGTCGGCGAGCAGAAGAAGTCGTGTGGCCATGCCTTTCATCTTCGGGCGTCAGCACGCCAGGGGCAAGCATCGGCGCCCAACGGCTCATCGGGACGCAGTTCAGAGCCTAATCCTCGAAGGGGAACACAGCTCGTGCTCATCGATGGGGCGAAGCAACCTACCGGCAGAACGCGACCAGACCTCAGGCGGCGAAGCACGGGTGTCACCGCGGCATCCGTCCGTGCGCTATTGGTCCGATGCCGGGCGTACCTTCTTCTTCCGTGGAGGCGCAAAAAGCACGTAGGCAAAAACACCGGATCCGCCGACAAACCACACGGCCCACCATGGAAAACCAAGCTTCCTGCCATCGCCGTTGATTACCGTGCCGGAGGATTCAGGGGCGTCAATCCTCACCGCATGGACGAGGAAGCGATGGCTATTGACCCCGATAGGCGCGCAGGTAAAGAGGGTCACATGGTCTTCGCCATCAATGATCTCGAAATCCACCTCGTCGGGCAGGACCGTTTGCGTGCTTTCGACCCGGTAATAGTGGTCTTCGCCAAGCACACTGATCCAGAATTCGTCCCCCACCTGCGCATCGAGCAGGTTCGTGAACAGTTTTGAGCTCGGTAGCCCGGAGTGTGCAGTAAGCACGGAATGCGTCGAGGGCCCACCGACGGGCATTGAGGTCCCATACATATGACCGACGCCCTTCGAGATGACCTCATCAGATGTGCCATGGTAAACGGGCAGGCCAATATCGAGGCTGGGGTAGCTCAGGGAGCCGATGGCATCACTGCCGCTCACCCGCAGCAGCTTTTCATACGCCCGATAGACGCCGCTTCGCTGAGTTTCATTGGGGTTTTGGGTGATGTAAGGATCGGTCAGGGAACCGATTTCAAGAGTATCGTTGTAAGCGTTCGCAAGATCGAGTAAGGCCTGCCGTTCTTCCCCCGGTGTCTGTTCGACACTTTCGACATATCCAGTGATTTCGGAGTTGTGGCCAATGCGTGAAATCCAGTCGGCAGCATCAGCATAGACGAGCATCCCGATCGCAATCATTGCTAGTCCCTGCAACACGGCATTGATGGCCAGACGACTGCGCCGAGCTGTCCTCGGCTGTGACGATTTGTTATCAGCGGTTCGAACTTTTACCACCTGATGCCCAGATTTGCTCACGATTCCTCGGTTCCAGATCCACCGCTGGCATCCGTCTCGATTCCTTGTTCGCTGTTTATTCCCTGGCGCCGGCGCACGAGGGCGATTCCTCCTGCAAGAAGAAGCGCTCCAAGAAGCAACGCGCCTCCGATTTGTGAACCGGTATTCGGGAGTTCGTCCTGGTCAGAGTTCTCGTTGTCTCCGCCTTCATTGTCCCCGTTGCCATCCTGCCAAAGTTCCACGATCGCGACCTCAGCATTAGTCGCCGACAGAACAACCAATGCGATTGGATTCGACGTACCGAGCCAACCGTTCGGGACCTGTGTGAGCTTCACGTAGTATTCGCGGAAAAGTGGATCGATTGCGTCGCGCTCGAGTCCATTGACGAAGCCGGAGAACCGTAAGCCGTTGATGGCAATGCGGCCTTGAGCGTCTGTGGTCCACTCGGTTGCCTCATTGACCTCTACCGGGTTGCTGCCGCTTAGTGCGTCTTCCGGTGTAAGGTACAGTTCAAATTTGGCTCCGGGAATCAGGTTCTTTTCATTGCCTCGCTCACGAACGAGAATCTCAAGCGGGCCCCACTTGGTCCCCGCGGTGTCGCTCACCCGATCTGGCAACCCGGCGCTTCGCAGGATGGCCTCGTTCGTGAATTCGCCGTTCCCCTCGACACGGGTGTCGTAGAAAATGATCAGACGGTCGCCGGCATGGTGTTCGAGCTTACGCAAACCCGCTCGGGTGAACTCGACATCGAACCCCCAGCGCCGACCTGCATCGGTTGCCTCGGCAATGCGATAGTCGATGCCAGCCTGCAACGCGTCTGCTTTCGTTCCTGCCATGCGGACCCCGATCTCTTCGAAGCTCCCGTGCAAGTGAGTCCCTTCGGCGAGCAGGTTACGCACGGAGTAGCTTCCGAGCTCCTCCACTCTTGGAATATCTGAAGTAACTTGCCACCGCACCACGTCGCCAAAGGTCACGGCCGCCTCGTCTAATGGAGAGAGAGCCACTCCGACCGCAGCATTCTTTGGATAGACATGCACCGTGCTGAGCCATCCGCTGTTGGTGTCGGGATTCGTGAGGGGCAACGCCACGAGGAAGGGTGCGGCACCGATGTATCCCGGGGGCACGACGCTCTCTTCGACTAGGTAGAGACCCATCGGCAAATCACCAAGCGTAGCGTTCCCGCTGCCGTCGGTCGTGGCGGTTTGTGCGACCGGTTCAAAAGCAACGCGTTGCGCTGCTTCCTTCGGAGTAAGCCCTTCGGCGTTGCGCTGTCCCCTGTCCGTGGCGAGGTCGATGTCAGGCACGCGTTTTGCAGTGAAGGTAGCGCCTGCAACCGGGTCGGTCGAAGGTAAGGCCCCAGGATCGAGCTGAACCCCTGGTGCGGAGTCACCGAACTGCTCGGGTTGTTCATACTTGTGCACTTGGATTGTGAATGGCCCACTCGGCAGCGCGGCTTGCGCGGCGGGAGCTGGAGCCAGGATGGTGCCGATCAGCAGTGCAGCAAGGAGCGCGCATAAGGCGGTCACCGCTCGTGTCGAGCCGATGCCGGTGGTCGTGGGATCCTTCAATATCAACGTAAGTCCTCCGTCGCTGTACGCCGCGGCGGGACGAAAAGTAGGTAGGCGGTTGCGGCGGATCCAGCGATGAAGATCAACGCCCACCAGGGGAAGCCCGCGGAGGGCATCTCACCGGTGATCCCGTGCCCTACAGACTTCGGATTATCAACACGGATGCCCTGAACAAGTAGACGATGACTGTTCACGCCGGTGGGAGTGCAGGTGAACAGCGTGACTCGGTCCTCCCCTTCGACAATGCCGAGGTTCTCAGTTTCGTGGGGCAAGATCGTCTGGATGTTATCCACTTCGTAGTAACGAGTTTCACCAAAGGCGGCGATGCTGAATACGTTGCCGACCTTCGCATCTTCGAGGCGGGTAAAAAGCGACGCATTCACCAGACCTGAGTGGCTTGTGAGCACCGAGTGGGTCGACGGTCCCCCGATCGGCAGTGAGGAGCCATACAAATGGCCGACGCCTTTCGAGATAGTCTCGTCTTCCGTTCCGGGGTACAAGGGAAGGTTGATGTCAGCTTCGGGTAAGACAACCTGCCCCATGGGCGCGGTGCTGTTGTCGGCAAGCGAAAGCATGTCTTTATAAGCCTCATAAGCCGGATCATTGGCGAGCGTTTGATCTGCGTCGCTCGATCCATCCGTGTACGGGTCTTGTAGCACCGCGCCATGCAGGTTTGCGTTGTACTCCCGGGCCGCCGTGAGCTTGGCTTCAAGTTCTGCGTCGGGGGTGGTTTCAATGGATTCGACATACGCCGAGAATTCATCCTCATAACCCAGCTTCGCAAACCAGTTCGCACCGCTTGGATAAAGGATGGCTGCGATCCCAACCGTAGCGATGAGCTGCAGCAGAATCGGTATAGCGAAACTACGCTTCTTCCGCGAATTTCGGGCGGTGCGGAATCTGCGTGCGGGTGCGCTTGCTGGTGGTGAGCACGAGGTTCCGGAGGCGTGCGGTGCGTCGTTTCCGAATGGGTCAGTCATCGCGGGCGCCTCCTTTCCTCTATCTAGAACGCTTCGGGGAAGTGGACCTCCCTGCATCGGCAGGGAGGTCCACTACTCGGCTGATAACTGCGCGCTCTGCCCCGCGTTACTCAGCAGAACGTCGGCGGTATGCAACGTAAAGCACTGCCGCGAGTAGGAGTGCTCCGAAGACAGTGAGCAGCACAGTGCCTGTGCCACCCGTGAGCGGCAGCTCAAAGCCACCGCTGGTAGAGGCGTTCTCGATGGTTACGACTTCTTGATCGTCCAGCAGGTTCACCTCGATTGGTGATGGAAGCAGCTGGTAGCCATCGGGAGCCTGAGTCTCCACGAGCCAGAAGGAACGCACTTCATCGCTATCCTGCGCAATGAGTCCGCCACCAACGAAGTCGCTTCGCAGCAGCCCGGGAAAGGTCAGCTGATCGCCCGAGTCTGTCGTTACTCCCGATGCGATCGGCTGCGCACCGTCATCCGATGGGTTGACGGCGTAGAGATCGAACGCGGCACCGGCAAGACGACCGTCGTCACCCTGCTTGTCAACGACAATTTCGCCGAAATTGATGGTGGCCGGTGTGGAATCGACCTCATCACCGTTCACCGCGACGTTCGCGGTGTTGGTGATGGTTGTCGGCAGCGCGCCAGCTTCCTCACCTACGGTTGTGGAGAGCTGAACGTTGACGGTGTCACCACCGCTGCTGGTACCTGCTGCGGCGAGCTTGGCGAGACCAGCGCTCGTGAAGGTGATGGCGAGCTCATTGTTCCCGCCAACTTCGTGGCTCCAGTCATTGGGCGTGCTCAACGTAGTATCGGAATTCTCGAAACTCAGTGAGGGCGCGCCTTCTAGTGCAAGGTCTTCGGCGAGTTGGTCGGTGATGACGTAGCTGTTCAGCTGTCCCGCCGAAAGCGTCGGGGCGTCAATCGCGACCGACCACGTGATCGTGTCACCGGCCTTGCGGAAGCCACCCTCGTTGACGGTCTTCGTCGCGTTGAAGGTGGTCGCCTTCGGATACACGTAAATGTGATCGAGCCACTGTGTTCGATCCTCGGGGTCCGTAAGCGGCACGGTGAGCAGGAACGGCGCTGCGACAGTAACTCCATCTGCCGTCTGTGTCTCAGAAACCAGGTACTGACCCGCAGGGATCTCAGCGGGCGTGAACGTGGCCACGCCGTCGCCGCCAGTCACATTCGAGACGTGGGTGGTTGAGCTGAGCTCGCCTCCAACGACATCTCCGTTGTCGTTGACGGAACGGCCCTGCGCTGCAAGCTGACCTTCGTTGGTCAGCGTGCTCGTATCCCCTCCGGCATCAGTGCCCTGGATCAGGGTCAGTGTGAACTGGGAACCCGCGATGCCGTTAAGGCCAGCAGCCTCTTCGCCGGTTCCGACAACCGTACCGCCAGGTGGTGTCGCCGTTTTTTGGATTGTGACCTCGGTCGAGGCCGGTGGGTTGCCGGGCGTGCCCGGGTCTGCGGTAGCGGCGACGGATCCCCCAAGCGCGAGCGCCGCAGCTGTGACCAGCGCGCCCACGCTTGCGAGGATGCCCCGCTTGGCGTTGTGCTTCATGTGATGATTCCCCTTTATTTGAAGTGGTTCTGCTGGGAGTGGTCGGTGAAAGAGCGGAAGTCTAGTCGCGGCGCTTGCGCCACCACAGACCTCCCGCGAGGGCGGCGAGCAGCACTGCAATGCCGCCCCCGATGAGCAGCCCGAGCTTGTCACCACCCGTAAGTGGTAGTGCCGGGAGTTTTACGTCGAACACTGGCATCGCCCATCCCGTCGGCATGACGCAGGAGACCTGCTCGTCTGCAGGCAGCTGCCATGGATTGACACAGTGCTTGCGAAGAGCGACGCTGCTGTCCCCCGGAACCCCCATGCCTCCTGACGCCGGTGGTGTCGCGGTCTGGCCGAGCACCGGCTGCGACAGGCGCCCCTGGTACTCGTAGAGTTCGGGGTTTCCCGGAGTCAGGTTGGTCGGCGCGGGCGACGAGGGGGCGACCCAGAGCCGCATTGGCTGCGACAACAGCTCGAATTTTTCCGGTGACCGGGTTTCAACCAGCCAGTAGGTTCCGTGACGCCCGGTGCTTTCATCACCCGATACGTTGAAATCACTCGTGTTTCGCCAGTCAGACTTGGGTGCACTGGCCGGATCACTAAGGTCTGAGGTATCCCCACCGCGTAGATCTAGAGCACGCCAGCTACCGACCGCCTGTCCTTCTTGTGGCACATCACCTTCGACTGCGAAGAAGGCGCCGCATTCCGGCAGGATCTCTTTTGGGGTCGCATCTGGATTACGCAGATTCCAAGTTTCGCGGGCGGTGTTGCTTTGCTTGAGCCACCAGTGCACGCCGCTCTGTGTCGACTCGTAGTCCCACGCCGCGTTCGCGTTACCGGTCTGTGAGCCCACGATTTCGGCGCCGGTGGGGGTCCAGTCCAGTGCAGCAGCACTCGTCGGGTTCGGATATTCGTTGAGCGGTGCGTTGTCGATGCGGCACAACCATCGCGACGCTGAACCCTGCCGGGCTTCCTCTTCCGTATCGGCCAGCACGAAGGATGCGTCGGCGAGGTTGTTGTTGGTCTCGTAACCGGGCGCGTTCGTCGCGTCCTTCTTCCAGATATGGAAGTAACTGTCCCCAAGCGAGTGGAAGACCTTGCAGGGCGCCCAATTCGTAAGGTAGTCCTCGGTATCCTGCCACCCTGGCGGAATGTCATCCGATGCGCTGCAGAAAACGGGACGTGCTGAATTCTGATCGTTCCCGGTATTTCGGGCCACGGCTGATGCCGTGTTCACCCAAGTGGCGTTGGGTTGGGTGGGCTCTTTGGATGCGGTGCTGCCTGCATTTGTGTCGCTGTTGCCAGGCGGCGCTGCTGCTGCAGCCTGGCCGCCCTTCACTGCATAGCCCACAACCGCGTAAGCAACCTCTTGGCCCTCATACTGGGCTGGCACGTCAAATTCGGGGGTTGCGAAGTTCCAGCATCCAGCTGCGGAGGAGGGGACTTCATCAAGCTCGTCGGCGAAGAATTCTGCACTGAGATCGCAGGTTTCGCCATTCACAGTTGCCCCGTCGGGCACAAAGGTGAGAGTAGGTTGCCCACTGCCGTTGACGCCTTTCCACGTCTGCGCGGTATGTAGGTGCGTGCCGTCGGCAGCGTAGTAGCTGATGCCCCAGGGCACTGTCACGGCAGGTGGTGCGCTGAAGTCGAGCGTCGCAGCCGAAAGAGTCTGGGTCATATTGTCGTGCACCTGCACACCGGTAAGGTCGGTGCCGCCGAAATTGGTGACCTTCACGCGGTAGTAGATGTTGCCGCCCGAGTGGATCATTGCGCCATCTTGGGGTTGTGACGTTTTCTCGATGGTCCAAGCATCGACTGAATGTTCGGTGCAGCCAGACTGCTCATCGTCCGCCGCTTCGCAGCTACTCGGAGCCGAGATCGGGTTGCCATCATCATCAGACGCGGGAGTGAGGAAGTTTCGCAACCTGTATCCGGCGTACGGAGGGTCCTGTTCAAGCCGCTGAGCGCGGTTTGCTTCGTTCGGCTTCACCGTCACGTCGAACTGCAGCGTCCATGCAGTTCGCGCCGGTACTTCACCGGTGATGTGTAGTCGAGGATTCCAGCTCTTCCAATCGGGGTCGCTGTTCCCCGGTTGCTCGATCTCCTGCTCCTCGACGGAGATCCCGATATCTCCCGGCTGCGGCCCGGGGGGAATCACCGTCGGCGCCGACTGGCCATACCGGAGGTTACCTACGTATTCGGCGTCATCGAGCACGTCCCGCAAATGGTCGACATAATCAATTTCTTTCGCCGCAGAACCGTCTGAATTGTCAAAATTCAGGGTATAGGTAACGGTCTGTCCCGCATCGAGCGTCTCGCCCGAAGAAGGATCCGCCGATTTCGACACCTGGAGCTGTGGTTCATTGGCCGTGTTCGTGTATGTACAGCGCAGGTTCTGCCCTTGGCTGATCTTGACACTAACAGCGTCGGCGACGTTGTCGTCGCTGTCTCGCGGTACCCTCACATCCGAAGCGGGTAATGCTGCAGAACCGCTGAGCGCTTCGCAGCTAAAATTGGTCCAGGAGTACCCGTACTCCCATTCAGGACTGTCGGGGCCTGATTCGGTGAGCTCATAGGTGCCTGTTGCGACAGGTCGCTTCGTCACTTCCTCGGAAGCTGCGGCGCCACTGACCGACGAGGGCTCAGCCCCATCTCCCGTCGCTTCGAGCGTCCACGCGCTCGGTGCATCTGGCGCCGTTTCGGGGTCGACAGCCTTACTCAGTTCGAGGTATGGCGGAGTGTAAGTGACCTTGCAACTGAGAAATTGGCCCGCAGTAAGTCTCGTGAACGAGTCGTTACTCCCCGGGGGCGTCGGACTGCCGTTCCCCGGCCATCGTTCCTCTCCCCGCACAGGGTCATTTTTCCTGCAGGTCCAGGTCGGCGTGTAAGAACCAGCGTGTGTGCCAGTCGCTTTGCTTGTGTAGCGCAGCTGCGTCGGGGTGGTCGCGTTGATGGGCAGCACGCGTGCGCTGCTTTTCGCATTTTCACCAACCGTCGTGCCCGTTGACGCCGAGGTGACAGTCGCACCATCGGCGCGCTGCACCGAGGTCGTGAAGTTTGCCCCGCCGGCTGGCGTGTTGTTCTCATCGACGATGCGGTCGACTACCTCGACGGAGGTCTCGGCACGCGCCATGATCACTCCGAAAGCGACGCCCTGTCGTTCATTCGTCGTCATACTCTGTGTCACCTGGAATTGCGTGCTTTGATTTGCGGGGGGCGCAGTGGAAAGCATCGGTGTACCGGTTTTGTTTGAGCTCACATTCGCCGAACAGTGCGCATTCTGACTAGGAGTAGTTGAGTTCCAGGCCGGAGACAAACCGCTGGTGCTGGAGTTCGTGCACGCGTTTCCCATGACCTGCGTCTTTGAAGCGGGTGGTGAGGGGTTTGGCGTGTTTGGGAGCCATCGGAAACCCTCGCCGGTCGTAGACCAGTCAATCCGCTCACTCGCGTCAGTCGACTCAGCGTCGGCAACGACGATCGAGAAATCTCGTTCCACATTCCCTGCGGCGTTCAGCAGTTGAATATTTTTCAGAGTAGTCGTCGACTGTCCACCCCTCTGTCCCACAGAGCGAAGGACGGGCTGGCCCGAAACCCCGGTATAGAAGCCTCTGTTGCCAAGAAACGCGCCGTCATACGTCGGAAATGACTCAGCGGCGATGCGCGCGGCATTCGAATTTCCGGTCCAGTTCACGTCAAGCTTGCCGACGAGGCGGTATCCGTCGCCGAGATTGACATCGACATCGAGGTCCGACACAGGCCCATAGAAACCGCCATTTCCGTCGTTATGGAAGGTGGAACTGCTGTCCGGGTTGTCCCTGACGATTGCCAGCGCGTTTCTGTTCGCAGCATTTTCGCCCAAACCAGTTGCGCTGGCCCTGACCTCTTGTGGCTTTTGACTCCCACCCATAACGCTTTGAAACTTGGCTTTAGCACGACAGGTATGGACAATAAAGCCCGAACACCCCTCGATTGCAGCACTGCCGTCGACGTACTCGTACTCTGTCGAAAGTCCTTCGAAGTCGAGCCAGCACAACGTCTGCGCATAGGCACCGCTGCTCCCTTCGTCAGCGAATGAGCAGACGTTGCCATTCAAAGCCAACGGGCTCATTCCTAAGGCAGCTTCCGGTTCGCTCTCCGCGTCAGGTTCCTCCGTTGTAGGCTCATCCCCCGCGCCAGACTCCTCACCCGTGGGGACTGCGTCAGGTTCCTCCACTGTAGGCTCATCCCCCGCGCCAGACTCCTCAACCGTGGGGACTGCGTCAGGTTCCTCTCCTGCTTCTGACGTGCTGTCTTCGGACGGAGCCGAAGTGACGGGCGCCTTTGGCTCCAACGATTCATTCGGAGCACCAGTGGCGCCATTAAGAGATTCCTCAGAATTCTCGCCATCTGACACGATGCTCGAGGTCTCTGCATAGGCGAGGCTGGGGGCGATGGGCTGCATTATCAGCAATGCGCAAAGCGCAGCACTGAGCATCCTCAGAGCTCGGCGCGACCACACGGCACTCGAGATGCTCAGCAAGAATTCTCCTCAATCGGGCTGCGGCCATCAATTCGTCTGAGAATCAAAGCGAAAGGCGACCGTCTTCCTACTGACTAGCTCGATATGAGGTCGCCCTTAAACGCACTGGTTCCTTAAGAAAAGCTGTGCTTAAGCTCTTCTCCCGCCCAATATACGTGATTCATCGCCAATATGCAGAAATGTGTTTGTAAAAAACTGGTACTTCACAAGCGAGTTTTTTGAAAAACTTGACGTTAACTCAACTCAACTTTCTTTCACCGATCCGCAACTCTCTGTCGCTGGAATGAAATGAGTCTGTTTCTCAGGTTGGCGATTGTTGACCGAACGCGACGAGAACGAATACCAGCCGCACATCTTGCGACAAGCTTCAGCCGTTGAGCGTCATCACATGGCCTGGGTGCATCTCGCGACGCATGGCGGCTTATGGGCTCTCCTGCTCCTCATAATTGGGGGAAAGTGCTATGCCACTAGAGCGCTGATTGGGGTTCTGCAAGCTGCTACAACAGCACTGACCCCGAATCGGACCGAGCATTTCTCGTGCCGGGCTGAGCTGAACATCACCCGAGATCGCTTGTCATCATCTATGGATAGAGCGCAGTTACTGGCAGCTGGCCCGTGGAGTTCGTACAACGACGCAGTTCAGGCGAAAGACAATAGGTGCTGACCAATCAGCTTAAAGACTATTTGTGTCCCGCGCACAGGCTGGTTGCCGTCTGGCGCTAGCTCGAGACTCGGGACCGACCCTGAAAAATATTCTCGTAGAGCCACACACACAGCTAGGCTACCTAGCGATCGCAATGGCATCCGACATGGAAGTCGCACCAGCCAGCCCGGGCAAAGGGCCGCCCTGAGCTCCTTCGCTGCCCTACCAAGAAGGCTCGGCGTTCTTTTTGATCGCTTACAAGAAAGAACCCCTGATCCTGGATTGCTTTCCCGGATCAGGGGTTCTTTGCTCTCTGTGCGCGAGGGGGGACTTGAACCCCCACGCCCTTGCGGGCACTGGCACCTGAAGCCAGCGCGTCTACCAATTCCGCCACTCGCGCTTGTTCGCTACTCTCGCAGCAACGAAAATAATCTTATACACACTCGATTCGATTCTCCTAATCGAAATGGGCAAATGTGGTTAGCGACACAATTGAAACTCTTTAGGTGTCCAAATCGTTGCCGTATCGTCGGACTGCGTGCAGTTGGCATCCTGCATTTCCACAGCCGAAAACAGTAAGATCGACAGAGACGTTCCGCGCCACACGGGTCGCAGGAACCAAGCACTTGCCCTGCGACATGCGTGAATCTAAGAAAGGAGCGCTCGAAATGAGCTTTCTCGACAACGTCGAACGTGGTCTAGAGAAGGTCGTCACCAGCTTCTTTCGCGGCAACAGCAGCGCGGAGATCAAACCGGTGGAACTGACTACTGCCCTGCGCAATGAAATGGACCGGGGCATCCTGGCCATCAGCGAGGGGCGCAGCCTTGCCCCCAACGACTTTGTCGTACACCTGAGCAACGATGACTACCAGACCGCCAAGGCCTGGGGTTCCTCGGTTGTCAACGAAATGGCCAAGGTCACCGCCGAGCACGCGATGAGCCAGGGATACTCGGTGCGGGACAACATCCGCATTCACTTCGTGGCCGAAGAGGACCGCCGCCGCGGCGAAGTCGAGATCAACGCCTCCATCAAGGAAGGCGCGGCAGGCGCCGCCGCCTCCGCATCGGTAAAGAATCCAGCTCCCGCCCCCACACCGGCCGCAGCACCGGCTCCGGCAACCCCGGCGGCCGAGCAGCCACGCACCACCGCCCAGCCGCGGGCCGCGGCCCGCCCCGAACCGGCACGCGCCCCGGCACCGGTGGCCAAACAGGCCGTGCTGGAGGTTGATGGCCAGCGCTATGCCCTGCACCATCATTCGATTGTGCTGGGCCGTTCAGCCTCCACCGACATCCCGATCGATGATCCGGGCGTTTCCCGGCAACATTTCCGTGTCGAACAAAGAGGAGATGACTACGTGGTACTCGATCTGGGGTCCACCAACGGCACCTTCGTCGACGGCCGCAAGGTCAACGGCGAGACCCGGGTGGGCGATGGCTCGGTCATTTCCCTGGGCAAGACCAAGGTTGTCTTCCGACTCATCGCCCAGGGGCAGAAGGGACGCGCATGAACGACCTGCTGCTCGCCCTGTTCCGCCTGGGCTTCCTGGTTCTGCTGTGGCTTCTGGTGCTCAGCGTCGTGGGCGCCATGCGCCGTGACCTGGTCATCGGGACCCGCGCCCGCACCGGCCAGCCCAGCGCCCGTGCGATCAAGAAGAACCCGACACTGACTGAACCTGAACCGACCGCCCGCAAGACGGCCACCGCCCTGCAGGTGGTGGAAGGCCCACTTTCCGGCCGCGAAATCAAGCTTGACGGCCAGCCGATCCTCTTTGGGCGCGCCCAGGATGCAACCGTCGTGTTGGAAGACGACTACGCCTCCGGTCGCCACGCCCGGCTCTTCCCGCAGGGTTCGCGCTGGTTCCTGGAGGACCTGGGATCCACCAACGGCACCTTTATCGGGGAGAACCAGCTGTCGCGTCCGCAGCCCGTGGAATTGGGCCAGCGGATCCGCATTGGCAAGACTGTGCTGGAGTTGAAGGCCTAGCCTATGGCATTGAAGCTCAAGTTTGCCGCCCTGTCAGACGTAGGCCGAGTGCGTTCAAAGAACGATGATTCGGCCTACGTTGGCGAGTACCTGGCGGTGCTGGCCGACGGCATGGGCGGGCACGTCGGTGGCGACGTGGCTTCGGCATCCACCGTGCTGGATTTGATCCACCTGGACCGCCGCTACACCCCGGATCCGCAGAACGCGCTGCCCGATGAGATCCAGGCGGCGAACCTGGTGCTGAACGAACTGGTGGGCGCGAACCCGAAGCTTTCGGGCATGGGCACCACCGTGACCTCGCTGCTGCTCTCCGAGGAAACGCTGCACCTGGCGCACATCGGCGACTCGCGCGCCTACCGCCTGAAGGACGGGGTGTTCGAGCAGATCAGCCGGGACCACACGTTCGTGCAGCGCCTGGTCGAGGAAGGCCGAATCCGCCCCGAGGAAGCATCGGTGCACCCGCACAAGAACGTGCTGCTGCGCGTCCTTGGCGATTCGGATGCCTCCCCCGAACTGGACATCCAGCAGCTGCCGGCCGCGGTCGGTGAACGCTGGCTGCTGTGCTCCGACGGCCTGACCGATGTGGTGCCCGACGAAATCATTGAGCAGGCGATGCGCACCACCGCGGACCTGGAGGAGATCGCGGCCGACCTGGTGGCCACGACCCTGCACAACGGGGCGCCGGACAACGTCACCATCGTCCTGTTCGACATTGTCGAAACCCCTGACCTGCCCCCGGTCCAGGCGGTCTCCGGGGAACCGGAACCGGACACCGGACAGCTGACGATCGCCGTGGAGGGTGACATCGAGGCCAGCGCCTCGCTGATCCGCCATGAGATCTCCCAGCGCCCGCACGTACTGGTGGGCGCCGCCGACCTGGCCACCCAGACCGGGCAGATCCCGGTGGTCACCCAGAGCACCGGTGAGCGCCGCGCCGCGGCCCTGCTCACCCACCGTTCACCGGAAGCGGGCGACATGCTCGACCCGCTCGAGAGCCACGGCCCGCGCCGACGCTGGTTCCTGCCGGCGCTGCTGACCCTGATGAGCGTGCTGGTGGTGATCGTCGGCGCGTGGGGCTACCTGTGGACCCAAACCCAGTATTTCGTGGCTCCCAAGGACGGCAATGTGGCCATCTACCGCGGGGTGCCCCAGGAATTGGGACCGATCTCCCTCTCCGAGGTGGAGTCGGTCAGCAATATCCCGCTCGAGGCCCTGCCCACCTATTCGCGTCAGCGGGTCGAGTCCTCGCTCTACGCGCAGGACCTGAACCACGCCCAGGCGATGGTGCACGAACTGCTGGTGACCGCCAAGCAGAAATGTCCGGTGCAGGCCCCGGGCAAGGACGACCAGAACAATGACCAGGAACCCGTGCCCGCCTACTGTGAGGAGATCATGCAATGAGCGAATTGCAGACAGCACCGGTTCCCCGGCGCAATTTCGAACTCCTCCTGCTCGTGCTCGCCCTGGGAGTTGGCTTCGCCGCCTTCTACCTGATCGGGACCGCCACCGAGGAAACCGACCGCAGCGGCTTCGTGTTGGAGATGGGGATCCTCAGCGGCCTGGCGCTGCTGGTCCACATCCTATTGCGGCTTTTCGCCAAATATTCTGATCCGGTAATACTTCCGATCACGATCGCCCTGAACTCGCTGGGTCTGGCCATGATCTACCGCTTGGACCTGGCAAAGTCCACGGAACAATCGTTCCGCCAGCTGCTGTGGACGGGCATCGCCATGCTCATCGCCGCGGTGGTGATGTGGGCGGTGCGCGATCACCGCAACCTGCGCCGCTTTACCTATATCGCCCTGCTGGCATCCATTGTGCTGCTGCTGCTTCCGATGATTCCCGGGCTCGGGGTGACCATCAACGGCGCGCGGATCTGGATCCGGGTGGCCGGGTTCTCCCTGCAGCCCGGTGAGCTGGCCAAGATCACCCTGTCGATCTTCTTCGCCGGCTACCTCTCCTCCAACCGCGACCTGATCCTGATGGCCGGGCGCAAGGTCGGTCCCATGCAGCTGCCGCGCATGCGGGACATGGCGCCCATGGTGGTCGCCTGGATCCTGTCCATCGGCGTGCTGGTGGTCCAGCGCGACCTGGGGTCCTCGATCCTGTTCTTCGGCCTGTTCATCGTGATGATCTACGTGGCCACCGCCCGCATCTCCTGGGTGGTCATCGGCCTGCTGATGGTGGCGGTCGGCGGCGTGTTCGCCGCGACCACCATGAGCCACGTGACCCGACGGCTGACCACCTGGCTGGACGCGTTCAACCCGGACATCTACTACGCCACCGGCGGCAGCATGCAGATCGTCGAGGGCCTGTTCGGCATGGCCGACGGCGGGCTGATCGGCACGGGGCTGGGCAACGGTTCGCCCTACCGGGTGCCGCTGGCCAACTCGGACATGATCATCGCCTCCTTCGGCGAGGAGCTGGGGCTGATCGGCGTGGCCGCCATCATCATGCTCTACCTGCTGCTGGTCTCCCGTGGGCTGCGCGCCGCACTGGGATCGCGAGACAGCTTCGGCAAGCTGCTGGCCACCGGCCTGTCCTTCACCCTGGCCCTGCAGTGCATCGTGATCATTGGCGGGGTCACCCGGCTGATCCCGCTCACCGGTCTGGCCACCCCGTTCATGGCGGCCGGCGGATCCTCACTGCTGGCGAACTGGATCATTGTGGCGCTGCTGCTGCTGATCTCCCACAACTCACGCAGACCAATGACCGGGCATGTGGGCCCGACCGATGAAGTGGCCACCCCCGGTGCCAGCGATCCGAAGGCGGTGAAAAGCTAGTGAATCAGGCCATTCGGCGCGTTTGGGTTGCCCTGATGGTGATGTTCCTGGTCTGTTTCGGGGCGCTGAGCTATATCCAGTTCTTCGCCGCCGACCAGCTGGCGGGCAACGCCCTGAACAAGCGTGAGCTGTACCGTGAATTCGACATGCCCCGTGGGGCGATCTTGGTGGACGGCAAGCCGATCGCGGAGTCGGTGCCAACCGAGGACGGGCAGTTCACCTACCAGCGCGTCTACAACGACCCGGAGGTGTACGCGCACCTGACCGGCTTCTACTCGTTGGCCAACATGTCCACGCATCTGGAAAGCGAGCTGAACGACTGGCTGACCGGCAAGAGCTCCGACCTGCTCTTTGACCGGCTCTCCGCGCTGTTCACCGGCAAGACCACCGAGGGCGCATCGGTGGAGCTGACCATCGACGACGAGCTGCAGCACAAGGCGTTCAACATGCTGCCCGACGGACTGCGCGGCACCATCATCGTCACCGATGTGAAGACCGGCGACGTGTTGGCCATGGCCTCCAAGCCCAGCTACGACCCGAACAAGCTCTCGGTGCATTCCACCAAGGCCGCCTCGGAGAACCTGAAGAAGCTGACCGGCGTCAAGGGTTTGAGCCCGTACGTCAACCCGGCGCTGGGCAACCGGTTCAGCCCCGGGTCGACCTTCAAGATCCTGGATCTGGTCACCGGGCTGGAGTCCGGGAAGTACGACATGGACACCCCGGTCCCCAACCCGCAGCAGGTGAACATCCAGGGCGCGAAGATCAGCAACTTCGCCGAGGGCATCTGCGCCAACCGGACGCAGGCGGATCTGCGCTTCATCACCGCGCAGAGCTGCAACACGCCGTTCGCGCAGATGAGCGAGAAGCTGGGTTCCGCACCGTTCGAGGACGTGGCCGAGCGCTTCGGCTTCAACCAACAGCTGAATATCCCGCTGAAGGTGACCGAAAGCCAGTTCAAGCCCAACATGAGCGCCGGCGAACTGGCCCAGTCGGTCATCGGCCAGCGTGACGTGCAGGCCACCCCGCTGCAGATGAACATGGTCGCCATGGGCATCGCCAACGACGGGGTGATCATGCAGCCGAACCTGGTCAAGAAGGTCATCGCCCCGGACCTGCGGGTCCTGGAGGAGACCAAGCCGAAGGAGTTCTCCACGGCCACCACCAAGGAGGTGGCCAACAAGGTCGCCGAACTGATGAAGGGACCGGTGCAGTCCGGCACGGCGATGCGGGCCAACGTGCCCGGCGTGGACCTGCGGGTCAAGACCGGCACCGCAGATGTGCCGGATGACCAGCCGGGGCGCACGGTGAACTCCTGGGTGACCGGCTTCGCCCCGGGCGATGACCCCGAAGTGGCCATCACGGTGGCCTTTGAAAGAATTGACTACGACAAGAACCACCGGTTGGCGGTTTCCCTTATGAAGCAAATGACAGAGGCGGTGTTCAACCAGTGAGACCAGTTACCGGTACTACATTGGGAGGTCGCTACAAGCTGACCGACCGCATCGCGATCGGTGGCATGGGCGAAGTCTGGAAGGCTCGCGACCAGGTGCTGGGTCGGCTGGTGGCCATCAAGATCCTCAAGGAGGAGTACACCGGCAACGAGGGCTTCCTCACGCGTTTCCGCGTGGAGGCCCGGCACACCGCACTGCTGAACCACCCGGGCATCGCCGGCGTCTTCGACTACGGCGAGGAAGAGGGCTCAGCCTACCTGGTCATGGAACTGGTGCCCGGCCCGCCGCTGTCAACCATCATTGAACGGGACCGCAAGCTGGATGTGGACCGCACGCTGTCGCTGATCGCCCAAACCGCCCGGGCCCTGGCCGCAGCGCACGAGCACGGGCTGGTGCACCGTGACGTGAAGCCGGGCAACATCCTGGTCACCCCCTCGGGCAAGGTGAAGATCACCGACTTCGGCATCGCCCGACTGGCCGACCAGGTCCCGCTGACCGCCACCGGCCAGGTGATGGGCACCGCCCAGTACCTGGCCCCGGAACAGGCCACCGGGCAGACCGCCACCGGCAGCTCGGACATCTACGCGCTGGGCGTCATCGGCTACGAGCTGCTGGCCGGACGCCGGCCCTTCACCGGCGAATCCCAGATCGCCATCGCACTGGCCCAGGTCAACGACACTCCCCCGCCGCTGCCCGAATCCATTCCGGCCCCGGTGCGCCAGCTGATCATGTCCATGCTGGCCAAGGACCCGGCCGACCGCCCGAAGAACGCCAACGCCCTGGCCGACGCCGCCGAGGCGCTGCGCCACGAGGACACGCACACCGCGGTGCTCGCGGTGCCGGGCATGCTGCGCACCGGGATCGAGGACACCGCCACCCAGGCGATGAACCTGGACGATGAGAAGACCCAGGCGGTGCCCACCCAGGACACCACGGTGCAGGCTGCAGCCCCGGCCACCAGCGCCCTGCCGGTCACCCCGGCGGCCACCCAGTCGCTGCAGGCCTCTTCCAGCTACCAGGACTTCGACTCCGATGGGCTGGCGGACAACGAGGACGCCCACGACCAGGAGGAGAGGAAGCGCGCCCCGTGGCTGGTCCCGCTGATCGTGGTCATCGTCCTGGCGGTGCTGATCGCCCTGGGCGCCTGGCTGATGCCGATGTTCACCGGCGCCAGCGACGATGATGAGTCCAGCGTCTCCCCCACGGTGAGCGCGAGCGAGACCAGCAGCGAGCCGAGCGAGGAAACCACCGAGCCGACGCAGAGCACCACCGCCGCCAGCTCCCCTTCCGAGGATGCGCAGTCGCCGAAGACCGTGCAGGTCAGCAACGCCTTGCTCGGCCAGCACATTGATGCGGTCACCGCGCAGCTGCGGGACCTGGGCCTGAAGGTGGACGCGGTGGCTCGGCCCATGCAGGACGAGGATCCGGGCAACGTCACCGACATTTCCCCGATGGGCACCGTCAATGCGGGCTCGACCGTGCGGGTCACCTACGCCATTGCCCCGGAAACCGTGGAGGTGCCCGGCGTGGTCGGCCAGTCCTCCAGTGCCGCCAGGTCGCAGCTGAACCAGGCCGGCCTGTCGGTCGGCTCGGTGACCGAGCGTGCCAGCGATGAGCGGGCCGGCACCGTGCTGAGCCAGAGCCCGGCCGCCGGTAGCAGCCAGGCCCCGGGGAGCAAGGTCAGCCTGGTCATCTCCTCCGGCCCGGAGCCCAGCCCCGAGCCGACCGAAGCCACCTCCTCGGCACCGGCCGAGACCTCCTCCCCTGCCGCCGCCCCCTCCTCCTCGCCCACCGCATCGGCCACGGAAGATAACTGATGAACGAACAGTCAGTGCTTCCGCCGGGCGTGCCCGACCTGGTGGCTGGGCGCTATGAGCTGCAGTCGCTGATCGGGCGCGGCGGGATGGCGGACGTGTACCTGGGCATGGACCGGCTGCTTTCCCGGAAGGTCGCCATCAAGCTGCTGCGCCCGGACATGGCGCGCGATTCGATGGTGGTGGTGCGCTTTGAGCGTGAGGCCAAGGCGGTGGCCGGGCTCAGCCACCCGAACATCGTGGGCGTCTACGACACCGGGGTCATCCCGGCCGGGGACACCCGGCCCGATGAGCTGCCCTACATCGTGATGGAGTACGTCACCGGGCGCACGCTGCGCCAAATGCTGAAGGAAGAGCGGATCGAACCCGAGTTCGCCGTGGACGTGATGCACGGGGTCTGCCAGGCGCTGGAGCACTCGCACGCGAACCACGTGGTGCACCGGGACATCAAGCCGGCCAACGTCATGGTCACCGACGACGGGCACGTCAAGCTCATGGACTTCGGCATCGCCCGGGCCGCGAACGACTCCTCCGCCACGATGACCCAGACCGCCGCGGTGGTGGGCACCGCCCAGTACCTCTCCCCGGAGCAGGCACGCGGGGAGATCGTGGACCACCGCACCGACATCTACTCCGCCGGCTGCCTGCTCTACGAACTGCTGGTGCACGAGCCACCCTTCACCGGGGACTCCCCGGTATCGGTGGCGTACCAGCACGTCGGCGAGGACCCGGTGCCGCCCAGCGAGGCAAACCCGGACGTTCCACAGATCTACGATGCCGTGGTGCTCAAGGCGCTGGCCAAGGAACGCGACGACCGTTTCGACTCGGCCGCGGACCTGTCCCGGGCCCTGGACGATGCGTTGCACGGCATCCCCTACCAGGACCCGCAGCTGGCCACCAGCACCCAGCCCACGGTCGCCCTCTACCAGGAGCCGACCCAGACGATGGACGCCGAGGCCGCCGCATACGATGCGTCCGCCACCCGTCCGCCCACCGACGAGCACCCGGTGTTCGCCAGCCGCCAGCAGCTGCACGACGCGACCCGGCGGCCCAAGTCCAACCGCGGCATGTTCTGGCTGATCTCCATCATTGCCGCGATCGCGGTCATCGTCGCCGGCTTCATGGTCTACCGGATGATCCAGCTGGACCAGGAGCGCAACGCCCCGGTGGGCATCCCGAACGTGGAAAAGCTCTCCGAGGAGGAAGCCACCGCCCAGCTGACCGCGCTGAACCTGAACGTGCAGGTGGAGCACGAATACAGCGACGCCGTCGACGAGGACCTGGTGGTGCGCACCGACCCGAAGAGCGGTGCCTCGGTGCCCAAGGAAAGCCTGGTGCGCCTGTACATCTCCGACGGCTCTGAACAGCGCACCATCCCCGATTCACTGGCAAACCAGACCGAGGTCGCCGCGCGCGAGGCACTGCGTGAAGCCGGGCTGGAAGTCGGCGAAGTCACCAGGGCCAACCATCCAAGCATCCCCACCGACTGGGTGGTGCAGACCAGCCCGGAAATGGGTTCCAAGGTCAAGGTCGGCTCGCAGGTAGACCTGATCCTGTCCACCGGCAAGGTCACCGTCCCGGATGTCACCGGGTCCAGCCTGGATGACGCCAAGGCGAAGCTCGAGGCCGATGACCTCGGCCTGAAGGTGCAGTACACCTATGAGCAGAGCAGCGAAGCCGTCGACACCGTGCTCGAGCAGTCCTCCGGCCCGAACGAGGATGTGGAACAGGGCAGCACCATCCAGCTGACCATCGCCCGGGCGGCCGCGTCTTCCAGCCCGTCGCCGGATGAATCGGATGAGTCCAGCGAATCCCCCAGCGAGAGCCCTTCGCCCTCGGCCAAGGAGGACTAGCTCCCTGTCTCCCGCCCCGGGCGGGAGGCTACGCGGAGAAGAGCGGGCTGAGTCCGGCGGCTTTGGCAGCGGCTCCCTCGAGCCCCACAAACTGCAGCCAGTTGCCCAGCATTAGGTAGCCATCCTGGGTCAGCACCGATTCCGGGTGGTACTGCAGCCCCCAAAGCGGCGCGGTGCGGTGCGCCAGACCCATCACTACCCCGTCCTCGGTTTCGCAGATGATTTCCAGTTCCTGCGGGATCGTGGAGCGCACCGCGGCCAGTGAGTGGTAGCGGGTTGCCGTGAACGGGTTGGCCACCTGCGCGAAGACCGGATGCTCAGCATGACGCACCAGCGAGGTCTTGCCGTGCATCAGCTGTTCGGCGTGGGTCACCGTGCCACCGTAGGCCTCGGCGAGGGCCTGATGCCCCAGGCAGACCCCAAGCATCGGCTTGTTGTGCTCGCCGCACCATTTGATCAGGTCAATGCTGACCCCGGCGCCGGTCGGGTCCCCCGGCCCAGGCGAGATGAGCACCCCGTCATGCTCCTGGGCCAGCGCAATGGCCCCGGAAAGGTCCCGGTCGTCGTTGCGGATGACCGTGGTCTGCGCCCCCAGCTCCTGCAGGTATCCGACGAGGGTGTAGACAAAGCTGTCGTAGTTGTCGATCACCAGGATCTTTGTCGCACTCACAGTATCCTCAAACCAATCGTCGACTCGGTAAAGGGGCTGAACTGGCTCAGCCACGGGAAAACATACACCATCAGTAATAGTACGACTGCGGCAATCAGAATCAGTGCCTGGATGACGCGAAACCACAGCGGTCCGGGCAAATTACGAAAAATCCATGAATACATTTCCTACCCCTAGCTCGTGGCGTCCTTGACCAGGTCCCGGATCTCCTCGGGAGGCCCCGCCTCCAGCGGTCGCCAGCTGGTCAGTTCGGAGTAGGCGATGATGCGTTCACGGGTGGTGAACGGCGGATGGCAGCTGGTCATGGTCAGGATCGAGGTGGTCGGTTCGGCTCCGTACCCGTGGGGCACCGGCAACAGCACTTCCCCGGCGCTGGGCGGGACGATCTCGGTTTTGCGCCAGGTGTAGGTGTAGTACCCCTGCTTGGTCTGCAGGTAGACCTTGTCGCCTTCTCCGAGCTTGTCGATGTCCCAGAAAACCTGTCCGTGCGTCTGGCGGTGGGCCGCGACCGCGAAGTTGCCCTGCTCCCCCGGCTTCTGGGTCGTGGGATAGTGGCCGATGCCCACGCTGTCGATCACATCGCTGCCCACTCCATTGGTGACCGGATGATGCGTTCCATTTCGGCCAAACTGCGGAAAATACATGATTCCGAAGGTCTCTGCATCGGCGATCTCCGTAACGGGGGCCGGTCCGTAGTCCTTTTCATCCACCGTCTCGGGGATGTTCACTTCGCCCAGGCTTTGCACCAGCTCACCGGTGGCCTGCTTCTGCGCGTGGGCCGAGTCAATATTCGTCCACCATAATTCCCACACAACGAAGAGCATCAACACAATTCCGAGGGTGATCAGCAGTTCCCCGAAAAACCCGAGCAGACGATTACCCACGCTGACGGGACGGCGGTCGGTTCGGCGTCCGGGCCGGGCAAGCGTTCGGTTCAAAGGGGCGGTCCTTAGCACGGGATACTTGGAGCAAAGTTGTTCGCATCATAGCCAGTTAGCCCCCGCGGGAAGCGGCGCAACGGCTAGTATGGAAGCTACGCGAAGTATGGATCGTCTTGTCGGTGATACTTCGTTCCTAAGACTACCGGGAACGCCGTGGCGAGTCCTGTTTAATACAATGAGCTGATGAAGCTAGGGAGCTATACATTGCCGGAATCGAAGCGTCGCACGAAGAATCCCCAGGCCGCCGCGGAGCGCGCGGCGCGCAGCGCTGAGAGCCCGAATCCGGTTTGGTACAAGCCGGTAATGTTCGGGCTGATGCTCCTTGGCCTGGTCTGGGTCATGGTGTACTACATTTCGCAGACGCTCTTCCCCATCCCCAACATTGGTGGCTGGAACATCGTGATCGGTTTTGGCATTGCCATGATCGGCTTCTTCATGACCACAAATTGGAAATAGTTTCCGCAACACCGCTGTGGTCCGCAGCGTAGACAGCCTAAAGCCCGGCGGCCTGTGCCGCGGACATCAGAATCCGACCGAAACTGTCCAGTGCCCGCGAACCCATGGACCACCGTTGCCAGTACAGCGGCACCTCAATGCTCCATGCATCGTCAAGACGGTGCAGCTCAGGCAGCTGCCGCAGCTGCAGTTCCGGCAGCATCCCCCAGCCCATACCTGCCTCAATTGCCGTAGCGTAACGCCACGAGTCCGGGACATAGTGCGTCGCCACTCCGTCCCACGTTGACTGTCCGGTCACTCGCCCACGCAGCTGGGCTTGCAGCGGATCGTCGCGGTCAAAGATCACCACCGGGGCCACCGCCAGCCAGTCACGTGGCGCCATCCCGTCCCGGCGGGCAATGAATTCCGTTGATGCCACCGCCCAGTAGCGCATGGTTCCCAACTTTTGCACCGCGCATCCTTGCACCGCATCGGCGCTGGTCGTCACCACCCCACTGACCTCGCCCTTCCTCAGCAGTTCCGCGTTACGGTGCTCATCTCCCCTGCGCAAATCACAAATGAGGTCCTCGCGCCGACCCAGTTCCCGCAGAACGTCGATGAACCAAGTTGCCAGGGAATCGGCATTGACGCCAATGGTGATCCGTTGGGGCGTTTCCGCATGCTCCCCTTCCCCCAGATGCGTGTTCAGCTCTCTGCCCAGGGAGACGATCTGGCGCGCGTAGCGCAGCACCGTGACACCGGGCTCCGTGGGCCGCACCGGCTTACTACGCAACACGAGAATGGTCCCGGCCCGTTTCTCCAGGGCCTTCATGCGCTGACTCACCGCCGAAGCGCTGATCCCCAGGTCAATGGCGGCGCCATCGAAGCTGCCAGCCTCGATGACCGCCAGGAGAGTCTCCAGCTGCTCAAAATCGAAGTTCACATTAGCAACTCTAAAGTGTCCTAAGACTTTTAAGTTCGACAACAGTTATGAGGTTTTTCTACTGTTGCTACATGCTTGCTACACCTGCCCTGTTGGGCTTCGGCACCGGACTGTCGCTCATCGTCGCGATCGGCGCCCAAAATGCCTTCATCCTGCGCCAGGGAATCACTCGTCAGCACGTTTGGGTGGCGATCATCATCTGCATGCTCTCGGACATTGTCCTGATCTCTGCGGGTATTGCCGGCCTGGGTGCCCTGATAGAGCGCGCGGAATGGATCATGAGTGCGGCACGCATAGGTGGAGCACTTTTTCTGGCACTCTATGCCCTCTTCGCGCTACGCCGCGCGCTCTCTCCCACGAGCATGGCTACCAAGAACTCCCCCAGCGAATCCTCGGCATGGAGAGTGGCGCTGACCACCCTCGCCCTCACCTGGCTCAACCCTCACGTCTACGTTGATACTGTTCTGCTCTTAGGTTCTATCGGCAACTCATTTGCCGGTGCCCGTTGGCAGTTTGGTGCTGGTGCCATCGTCGCCAGCTTGGTCTGGTTCACGGCCCTGGGTGTTGGTTCGCGTTATTTGGCGCGCTTCTTCGCCAAGCCACGCGCTTGGCAATTGCTCGACGGGTTCATCTGCCTGTTCATGCTCTACTTTGCGATCCGCCTGATCCTCCCCCTGTTCTAGGCGGAAAATCCCGCCCCGAGCCGCCGGCGACATCCTCCTTGCCTAATAGGCGGGCGATTTGATCGCGCAGTTATCAACAGCTCTCCACATCTATCCACAGCACCTGTGGGAATCTTTCGCGACAACTTGTTCACAAAGTTATCCACAGCTGGGGAGAAGTCCGTCGGCGCCGCCCCCAAAAGAAGCGAAAACCCAGGGATCCCGGGAGGTGGAGGGAGAGGAATTACACGCCTGTAAGTTATTAACAGTGTGGATTACCGCTGTGGATACGAGCACTTTGAGTCACCAGGAATCCACATAAGTACATGTCAGCCTTGAGTCGTTTAAAAATTCGAATCAGCCGCCCCGAATGCGCCCATGCTCGGAAAACGTGAATCTACAGGCCCTGTTTAAAAGTTATCCACAGGTGTGGAGATTCCTGTGTAAAATAGTTGAACGTCGGCCCTCCAGCCCCGGCAACAAGGGGATCCACGGTATCTAACAACCCGGTTCGGCTCGGGAATTACATGTGTGTAAGTTATTAACAGTGTGGATAAGCAGTGTGGATAAGGCGCTGGAGTAGTGTTCGAACTAGGCCAGTGGAAAACGAACGGCCACCGCTGCCAGATAGAGCATGCCCGTTACCACCACGCTGAGAATACCGAGCAGAACAAATTGCAAGGTCGTCCGCTGGGATCCCTTGGGGATAAGTACGATGGACGCTGCGGCAGCTAGGCCAAGCACTGCTCCGCCTAGGTGGCCTTGCCAGGAGATCCCGGGCACCACGAAGCCCATAACGACATTTAGCAGTAGGACAATGCCCATTTGGCGCAACGCGGTCCGGTTGGTACGGAAAACCACAAACAAGGCCAGGAACAAACCCGAGAGCGCTCCCGATGCACCCAATGTCGCAGTGTACGGGTCACTGAGAAGCAAGACGCCCAGAGAACCACCCAAGGCCGAGAGGAAATAGAGCCAGCCAAAGCGCACGCGTCCAAGACGCGGTTCCAGCAGCACCCCGCAGATATACACGCCGTACATATTCATGGCGATATGCAGCAAAGACCCCTGCGAGTGGGCGAAAGCGCTGGTCAGTACACGCCAGGGCTCCCAGTAAGCCAGTGCGCCGACGAGCACAATTTGCTGCGTGAAATTGGGGATGACCCATTGCAGGACATACATCAGCAAATTCACGCCGATCAGGGTGTAGGTCAACACCGGTTTTGCACTCGAGCGGGCGGTCCCACCAAACTCGGTCTTCGCACTGGGTATGGCCCTGTTGGCGTTGCGGACACACTCAATGCATTGCACCCCCACCGGGGCAGAGACCTGGCACCGTGGGCATACTGGTCGCCCACATCGATGGCAGGACACGTAGGAGATCTGGTCTGGATGCCGGTAGCACGTCGGTACCTGCGTTGATTCCGGTGAGACTTGCCCGTAGGACATGGGGGTGTTCCTCAGATATTTAGTGTTGGGGAAGCGGCGGGGACGTTAAAGGTATGGGCTCCGACCGCCACTTCAATGGCGACCGGAGCCCGCGGCGTCAATGACGCGAAGATCCTAGAGGGTCTCGATATCGATCGAATCGATGACGACATCCTCAAGCGGCTTGTCACGCCCGTCGGTGGCCACTGCGTTCAGCGAGTCGACGATCTTGCGCGAGTCCTCGTCAACAACCTCACCGAAGATGGTGTGCTTGCCCTGCAGCCAGGTGGTGGGAACGGTGGTGATGAAGAACTGGGATCCGTTGGTTCCACGACCCATACGAATGCCGGCGTTCGCCATGGCCAGCTTGTAGGGCGCGTTGAAGTCCAGCTCAGGGTTGATCTCGTCATCAAACTGGTAGCCGGGGCCGCCAAAGCCCTGGCCCAGCGGATCGCCGCCCTGAATCATGAAGTCAGAAATGATGCGGTGGAAGATCGTGCCGTTGTACAGCGGGGTATCGGTCTTCTTGTCGCCAGTTTCGGGATGCACCCATTCCTGCTCACCGGTGGACAGTCCCAGGAAGTTCTTCACGGTCTTCGGGGCGTGGTTGCCAAAGAGGTTGACGACGATGTCGCCCTTATTGGTGTGGATTGTGGCTTTATGCGTTGCAATTGCGGTCATGCTCCTTATTCTCCCACGTTGAGACCGGCGACTGCCAAAGACACCTGTACGCGTTGAGTGAAAAACGCGGTAAAGGCGTGGTCTGGCGATTCTCGCATGGTGCGTCAGGGAGAAAGTGCATAGGCTGGATGAGTCGAAGGTCTTCCATTGGGCCGGCGCGTGGCCTAGCTAAAGGAGTTCACATGGAAAAGAAGAAGTTCGGGTTCGGCAAGTTCATGATGATCGGTGTGCTCGCCGCGGCCGTCGCCGCGTTAGTAGCGGTGTGGAAGGCGTCGAAGCCGATTGAAGACCCCTGGCAAATGCCGGCCCCTTCGACTGAGCCGCAGTCTCCGGTGGCAAAGTCCACGGAAGCCGAGACCGAAGACATTCGCAAGCTGGCATCCGAATAACAAAAAAGACCAAGCCAAGCACGTGTATTCCTTTAAGGGAATGCACGTGCTTGGCTACTTTTACGGTGATTCGAGGGGCACAGTGGGTGGCTCGGGCTTGGCTTGTCCGCGGACCACCAGAACTAGGCCGCCGAGGATCACGATCAGGCCCAGGATGGTTCCGGCGGGCACGAGCTGGCCGATCATCAGGGCCGCGATGAATGCCGCCCCGGGGATCTCGAGCAAAATGAGAGTCGAGACCGTCAGTGGACCGAGGATGCTCAGCAAATGGTTTAGGGCCGTATGACCCAGAAGCTGCGAACACACGGTGAGTGCGACGATGCCAAACCATCCCCAGGCGTCAAAACCCCAGATCTGCTCCCCGGCCAGGAGGCAAATCGCCAGCAGTACCAGGGAGGTCACGGCATAGCAGACCGATGCGTAGGCACCGGTTGACATTGTCCGCCGCGCCACCGATCCCGCTAGGGTATATGCTCCTGCAAGCATTCCTCCGAGGATAGCCAGAAGGTCACCGAGAATGGCCTCACGCCCGTGCCCAAGATCAAAACCGGTGATGATCACGACGCCGGTGATGGACAGCGCAATTCCCAGGAACACCATGCGGGTGTAGCTAACTCCCCGCAACCGTTGGAACACCACAATCCAGACACCCTGGATGCAGACCAAGGCCGTTGCGGCCGCCACCGAGGTCATGCGCACTGCGTACATGAAGCAGACGAAGTGCAAAGCCAAGCAGACTCCGGCGATGGAACAAAAGGCCCATTCGCGTCGACCCATGCGGCGAAACGAGGTCGGGTCCCGGTGCAGTGTCGGCGCCACCAGCACCGCGGTGGCGCCGAAGTTCCGCCACAAGGCCATCGCCAAGACGGGAACACCGGGAAACGCCGCAATCAGCGGGCCGGAGGCGGAGACTCCCAGGACGCCTACGATCACAAGAAGGATGGTCACCAACCAAGGCTACATTTCCACCCCGCTGTTGGCCGCCTCGCGAGTCCTATGTTGCCGCAAGGCGCTGTAATCGCCTGTGGCCGGCTAGTTCTTGGATGCGCCTGCTGCCTCCGCGTTCTGGCGCCGGCGTCGCCAGAACGCGGCCACGAGGGCTCCTGAGAGGTTGTGCCAGACGGAGAACACCGCGCCTGGAAGAGCGGCTTCAGGGGAGAAGTACTGGGTTGCCAATCCGGCGGCCAATCCCGAGTTCTGCATTCCCACTTCGATGGATACGGTGCGCTTGGACCCCTCGGGCAACCGTAGTGCGGCTCCGACTCCATAACCCAGCAGCAGTCCTGCCGCGTTGTGCAGGATCACTGCAACCAGCACCAGCAGTCCGGCCTGCAAAATGGTCTGGGCACTGCCGGCAACGATGATGGTGACCACGAACGCGATCGCCAGTACGGAAACCCAGGGCAGGGCCTTGAGGACGGCTTCCACTGCCCGGTTGAACAGCAACCGGATGACCAGGCCCAGCAGGACCGGAATCAGCACAATTTGAACTACGGTGCCGGCCATCGACCCGGCAGCCACCGGCAGGTACTGCCCGGCCAGCCACAGCGTGAGCAGGGGAGTGAGCAGTGGTGCCAGCAGGGTGGAGATACTGGTCATGGCCACGGACAGTGCCACATTCCCGCGTGCCAGGTAGGTAACGACATTGGAGGCGGTGCCGCCGGGGGCACAGCCGACCAGGATGACGCCGGCGGCCAGCGCGGGATCCAGGCCCAGCAGCGCGGCGATGGCCCAACCCACCAGCGGCATGATGACAAACTGGGCGCAGACCCCGCCCAGCACCGGAAGCGGGTGACGCAGCACCATCCCGAAGTCCGGCAGGGTCAGGGTCAGTCCCATGCCGAACATGATCACCATCAGCAGCGGATTAATCAACGGGGACAGCGGCTGGAAGGCTGCGGGCATCAGCATGCCGGTCAGCCCGCCAAGCAGGATCAAGGCGGGAAAGAGCAGTACCGCGGTGCGTGCACTGCGGGTTTCGTTTTCCTGCGCGGCATCAGCGGTGTATGGGTCGTGCGTGGGCATGTGCAATATCATGGCACGGCGGTGCACGAACGCGAAGTTCACCCGGGGGAGCCGAGCGGTTCATGAAGCGGCCATATGCGCCTTCCACGATGGGTGGCGTGAAGGTTAGCATCGTCGCCGAATCGTTCCTGCCCCACACCAACGGAGTCACCAATTCGGTGCTGCGCACCCTGGAGCATCTGCGGGCCACCGGCCACGAGGCCGAGGTGATCGCCCCTGCCGCTTCCCAGGCGCGGCAGCGTCGCGGGAGGGGAGTTCCGGGGCAGTACTGCGGCTTTCCGGTACGCACCCTGCCCTCCATGTCCCTGGCCAGCTATCCCAGTGTCCGGTTGGCCGCTGGCCCGGTCGGGGTGTTGCGCCGCATGTTCCACGCCTCGGCCCCGGATGTCGTCCACCTGGCCAGTCCCTTCGTGCTGGGTTGGCGGGCACTGCGGGCCGCGGGGGAGCTGGGCCTGCCCACCGTGGCGGTCTATCAGACCGAGGTGCCGGCCTATGCCCGTCCGTACCGCGTGCCCTGGCTCGAGGCCCGGTTGTGGGAACATGTGCGGGCCATTCACCTGGCGGCGGACCTGACCCTGGCCCCCAGCACGTTCTCCCGTTCGCAGCTGCAGCAGCTGGGGGTGGGACGCGTCAAGCTGTGGCGCCGGGGCGTGGACACCGCCCTATTCACCCCGGTGCGAAGAAACGAGCAACTGCGGCAGCGCCTGGCGCCCGGCGGGCAGCGGATCATCGGCTACGTGGGACGCCTGGCAGCGGAGAAGCAGGTCGGCGACCTGCGGGTACTGGCTGGCCTTCCCGGCACACGGCTGGTGATCGTCGGTGACGGGCCGTTGCGTGAAGGCCTGCAGCAGCAGTTGCCCGGTGCCGTTTTCCCCGGCTTCCTGCGCGGCAGCGAGCTGGCCGAGATGTTGGCCTCCCTGGATCTGTTCGTGCACCCGGGGCAGTCGGAGACCTTCTGCCAGACCATCCAGGAGGCCATGGCCAGTGCGGTCCCGGTGGTGGCGGTTGGACGCGGGGGACCGGTGGACCTGGTCTCTTCCTCGCACAACGGCTGGCTGTATCAGCCCGGGAACCTGGTGCAGCTGCGTTCCCAGGTGGCCGATTTGATCTATGATGACGCCAAGCGCGCGGCGTTTGCCGCGGCGGCGCTGGAAAGCGTCCAGGAGCGCTCCTGGGGCCGCATCGGGGATCAGCTGCTCGGCCACTACGTTGCCGCCGCAGAGCACGCATTGACGGGCCGCTGAGCGTTTTCTCCTGGCAGGCGCCGGGAACCTGGCGTGGTTAAAGCAAAAATCCCATCCGGTGTGGGATGGGATTCTCTGTGCTGGTGGAGGTAAGGGGACTCGAACCCCTAACCCTCTGCTTGCAAAGCAGATGCGCTACCAATTGCGCCATACCCCCGCAGGGATCAGGATACCTTGTCGGTGACCTGCTGCCAGGTCTCCTTGGTTTCCGAAGAACCCTTGGCCTTCTTGATCAGAACCGCTGCAGCGGCCGCAATCGAGCCGAGAATCAGGATCTTTTTCATTTTCCCTCTTTCCCAGTGGCAAGGTTTCCGTGGGCGTACCAAGACTTGAACTTGGGACCTCTTCGTTATCAGCGAAGCGCTCTAACCGCCTGAGCTATACGCCCTTGCCATTCCCTTCGGAACGAAATAAAACATTACCGGGGTTTTGGCCCGGACACAAATCGAGCCCTGGTGGCATCCATCACAAATCCCTCCAGGGCTCGAAAAGCGCGTTGCGGTGCGTGTTTAGTCGTCGGTCAGGGTGACTCCGACGCCGCCGACCAGCGAGGCAGCGATGTTGTACAGGACCGCGCCCAGCATCGAGAGCACCGAAATGACCACCACGTTGACCACCGAGAGAATGGTGGCGTAGGAGGCGACCTGGCCCAGCGAGAACGCGTCACGCAGGTCGAAGCCGCTGTCGGCGCCGATCGCGTCGCGCATCAGCTGGTTGAAGCTGTCGAACGTGCCGGTCAGATCCAGCACCGCCCAGAACGCCACCGCGGCCACCACGGTGACCACGCCGAAGGCGACCGAAAGCAGGAAGGCGAGCTTGAGCACCGAGAACGGCTCCACCTTCGACACCAGCAGCCGGGCCTTGCGCACCTTGGCCTTCGGAGCCGGACGCACCAGCTTCTCCTGGCTGCCGGCCGGTCGGGCGTTGGCCGGAGCGGGACGACCGGCTGCCGGGCGGGCGGCGCCTGCGGGGCGGGCCTGGCCGGCGGCGG
>NZ_JAVGCZ010000017.1:0-53108 GCF_052928425.1 Glutamicibacter sp. BSL13 | reverse complement strand
CCGCGCACCTGGGCGTTCGCCGGTCGGGGCGGGCCGGGATCCGGCCCGGTTCACGTAGAATCAAGACATGCCTAGCCACAACGAGCACGCCCCGCTCCCGCGCCCCGACCACCGCATCCAGGCGGTGCTATGGGACATGGACGGCACGGTGATCGACACCGAGCCGTACTGGATGGCCGCCGAACGGCGCCTGGTGCTGGCCCACGGCGGGACCTGGAGCCAGGCCCAGTCCGAGGCGCTGGTCGGCGCCGCCCTGCCCACCGCCGCCCGGGGGCTGCAGCAGGCCGGGGTCCAGCTGGGCGTGCGGCAGATCATTGACGAGCTCTCCGCCGAGGTGATCAGTGGGCTGCGCCGCGAACTGATCTGGCGTCCCGGGGCGCTGGAGCTGCTCCAGCAGTTCTCCGCCGCCGGGATCCCGCAGGCGCTGGTGACCATGAGCGAACGCAGCATCGTGCAGGACTTCCTCGCCCAGCTGCCCGAAGCGTACTTCGACGTCACCGTCACCGGGGACGAGGTGGAGCACGGCAAGCCGGACCCGGAACCGTACCTGCGCGGGCTGCAGCTGCTGGGCGAAAAATTCGAGACTTCCCTGGACCCGGCCCAGTGCGTGGGCCTGGAGGATTCACTGCCGGGCATCACCGCGGCCAGCGCCGCCGGGCTGTTCGCGGTGCTGGTCCCCAACGCCACCGACCCCGGCCAGGGGCCGTGGCGGCGCAGCGAATCGCTGCGGCAGCTGTCCATTGAACAACTGAACACCTGGTTGGAGCAGATCAACGCGTGAGCGAACTGAACGAGAAATCGCCCGGGCTCCGGCTGGGCAGGATCGCCGGGGTCCCGGTCTACCTTGCCTACTCCTGGTTCTTCATCACCGTGGTGATCACGGTGATCTTCGGCATGCAGCTGCAGCGCACCGCCTGGATCCCGGCCACCACCGCCTACCTGCTGGGGTTCATCTGCTCGCTGATGATCGCCCTGGCCGTGCTGATCCATGAGCTGGCCCACGCCATGGTGGCCCGCTACTTCAAATGGCCCAACTCCCACATCGTGCTGACCCTGTGGGGCGGGCACACCCAGTTCGGCTCCTTCCAGGCCACCCCGGGCGCCTCCCTGCTGGTGGCGCTGGCCGGGCCGGTGAGCAACTTCGTGATCGCCGGGATCGGCTGGGTCGCGGCCACCATCTTCGAACCGACGTTCATGATCGGGGCGATCCTGAACTTCGTGATCTACGCGAACCTGCTGCTGGGCATCTTCAACATCCTGCCGGGCCTGCCGCTGGACGGCGGGCGGCTGGTCGAATCGGCCGTGTGGAAGGCCACCGGCAGCCAGGATCGCGGCACCATCGTGGCGGCGTGGGTGGGTCGGGCGATCGCCGTGGGCATCGTGTTGTGGTTCGCCGTCATCCCGCTGGTCATGGGCCGGGCGCTGGAGACCACCACCCTGGTGATCGGGGTGATGGTGGCCCTGTTCATGTGGCAGGCCACCAGCGCGCTGATCGCCCACGCCAAGCTGCGCCTGCGCCTGCCCGGGGTGAAGGCCGGGAACCTGATGAGCCCGGCCAGCGGGATGCTCAGCACCGTGAACGTCGCCGACGTGCGCCGGCGCCTGGCCGCCCGCGGCGGACAGATCGTGCTGGTGGACCCGCACGGGATGCCGATCGCGGTCGTCGACGAGGGCGCACTGAGCGCGGTGCCCGAACACGCCGGGCCCACCACCCCGGCCACCGCGGTCAGCCGGGCACTGGGGCAGGGGGCGGTGATCGCCCAGGACTCGGACGGGGACACCCTGATCCACTACCTGGCCACCGTGGAAACCGCCGAATACGCGGTGATCAGCGAGGAAGGGTACATCGTCGGGGTGCTGCACCAGGAACAGATCCTGCGCGCCCTGAACGTGCGCTGACCCGCCCACCCGCAATTTTTCGCCCGCACACCGGGCACACCAATCCTGTAGACAGCATCAGCCAGAAGGAAGCCAATTTCGTGAGCCAGAACCAAGCCAGCATGCCCCACGGGGCCGCCGCCCGCCGCGGACCGTTTCGGGTCGGGGACCGGGTGCAGCTGACCGATGAGAAGCGCCGCATCAACACCATCACCCTGGAGGCCGGCGGGCAGTTCCACTCGCACAAGGGCATCCTGGAACACGATGCGATCATCGGGTTGCCCGACGGTTCGGTCATCGAGAACGTGGAGGGCTATCGCTACCAGCTGCTGCGCCCGCTGGCGAAGGACTACGTGCTGTCCATGCCGCGCGGGGCGGCGGTGATCTACCCGAAGGACGCCGCGCAGATCGTGCAGTTCGGGGACATCTTCCCCGGAGCCCGCGTGGTGGAGGCCGGGGTGGGTTCCGGGGCCCTGTCGATCTCGCTGCTGCGCGCCATCGGGGACACCGGGTTCCTGCACTCCTTCGAACGCCGGGAGGAGTTCGCCGAGATTGCCCGCGGGAACGTGGACACCGTCTTTGGCGGCGAGCACCCGGCCTGGCAGATCTCCATCGGGGACTTCCAGGACAAGGTGGTCGAACTGGAGGAGCCGGGCAGCGTGGACCGGGTGGTGCTGGACATGCTCAGCCCCTGGGAATGCCTGGACGCGGTCGCCACCGTGCTGGCCCCCGGCGGGGTGTGGACCAACTACGTGGCCACCGTGACCCAGATGTCCCGGGTGGTCGAGGCGATCCGCGCCTCCGGGCAGTTCACCGAACCCGAATGCTTTGAAACCCTGGTGCGCGGCTGGCACGTGGACGGGCTGGCGGTGCGCCCCGACCACCGGATGGTGGCGCACACCGCGTTTCTGATCACCGCCCGCCGGCTGGCCGATGACTCCCAGGGCATCCCGAAGGCCAAGCGGGTGAAGGAGCACAACTTCGCCGCCGAGGACGTCTCGGCCTGGACCAGGGACCACGACGAATCCGAATGGACGCCCGAAGCCCTGGGGGAGCGCGGGGTCTCGGACAAGAAGCTGCGCCGGGCCGCACGTGATGCAACTCGCCCTGCACGGGTGCGTGAACAGGAGTAGATTCCAGTATGTGGGCAACATTCGCTCATCGGATTACGGTGCGGCGTACTTGCTCCGTAGGATGACCTAAGACGGGAAACCCATTAATGGGCCAGCTGACCGTTGCCGATGCCGTGGGAGGGATCAAGTGTCCGAGCACAATGACCAGGAACTGACCGAACGACTGTCCATGACCGAACGCCAGGTCAACGTGTTGCGGGACAAGAACCGCAACCTGGACCGGCAGCTGGCCACGCTCAGCGGCAACAACCAGCGCCTGGTGGCCATGCTCGAACGCACCCGCGAACAAATCGTCGACCTGAAGTCGGCCCTGGAAAAGGACGGGGACACCCCCTTCAGCCACGGCACCATCCTGGCCAAGCACCCGCGCCAGCACCCCGAGGCGGGCACCGGGATCGAATCCACCGCCGTGCAGTCCGCGGACATTTCCCAGGGCGGGCGGCGCCTGCGGGTGGGCATCAGCCCGCTGCTGGACTTCGAGAAACTGCACGTGGGCCAGCAGGTGCTGCTGAACGAGGCGATGGTGATCGTCGCCGCCCTGGGCTACGAGCACACCGGGGAACTGGTGACCATCAAGGAAATCCTGGAGCACCACCAGGTCGTGGTGATGGCCCGCGCCGATGACCAGCGGGTGGTGGAACTGGCCCAGCCGCTGCGCCAGGAGCACCTGCGGGTGGGGGACCAGCTCACCCTGGACCCGCGCACCGGGCTGGCCATGAGCCGGGTGCAGCTGACCGACATGCAGTCCCTGGTGCTGGAGGAAGTCCCGGACATCTCCTACTCCGACATCGGCGGGCTGAGCAACCAGATCGAGGCGATCCAGGACGCGGTGGAGCTGCCCTTCAGCCATCCGGAGCTGTACCGCGAACACGGGCTGAGCGCCCCGAAGGGCATCCTGCTCTACGGGCCTCCCGGGTGCGGCAAGACCCTGATCGCCAAGGCGGTCGCCCACTCGCTGGCCGCCCGCGCCGCCGCGAAGTCCGGGCGCACCGAGGCCCGCAGCTACTTCCTGAACATCAAGGGCCCGGAGCTGCTGGACAAGTACGTGGGCGAAACCGAACGCCACATCCGCCTGATCTTCGCCCGCGCCCGGGAAAAGGCGCTGCACGGAGACCCGGTGGTGGTGTTCTTCGACGAAATGGACTCGCTGTTCCGCACCCGCGGCACCGGGGTGTCCTCCGATGTGGAGACCACCATCGTCCCGCAGCTGCTGGCCGAGATCGACGGCGTGGAGCGGCTGGACAATGTGATCGTGATCGGCGCGTCAAACCGTGAGGACATGATCGACCCGGCGATTCTGCGCCCGGGCCGGCTGGATGTGAAGATCAAGATCCGCCGCCCCACCGCCGAGGGTGCCGCGGAGATCTTCGGCAAGTACCTGACCACCGACCTGCCGCTGCACGAATCCGAGGTCGCCGCCGACGGCGGGGACGCGCAGGCCACCGTGCAGCGGATGATCCACGGCACCGTGGCGGACATGTTCGCCACCGACGCCTCCAACCAGTACCTGGAGGTCACCTACGTCAACGGGGACACCGAGATCCTGTACTTCAAGGACTTCGCCTCCGGAGCGGTGATCCGCAACGTGGTGGACCGGGCCAAGAAGCGGGCCATCAAGGCGCTGCTGACCACCGGGGAACGCGGGCTGAAGATGGAGTACCTGCTGGCCGCGGTGCGTGAGGAGTTCGCCGAACACGAGGACATGCCCAACACCACCAACCCGGATGACTGGGCCCGGATCTCCGGGCGCAAGGGGGAAAAGATCAGCCACATCCGCTCCCTGGTCGACGCGCGGGGTGCCCAGTGAGCGCCCGGCGGCTGGTCGGGCTGGAGACCGAGTACGGGGTCATCCGCCCGGGCATGCCCAAGGCCAACGCCACCGTGCTCTCCGCACAGATCGTGGACGGCTACGCCCAGCTGGTGCGCCACGGGGACGCGGCCCGGCGCGCCGCCCGCTGGGACTACAGCGACGAAACCCCGCTGCGTGATGCGCGCGGCTACACCCTCAGCCGCGAGCAGGCCCACCCCAGCCAGCTGACCGACGTGGAACCCACCGTGGAGGAGACCAAGGTCTGGGACGCGGAGTCCATCGCCTTGGACGGCGGGGATGCGCGCATCGGGCGCACCCTGTACCAGGAGGTCGAGTCCACCGACGTGGTGATGAACATGGTGCTGGGCAACGGCGCCCGGCTCTACGTGGACCACGCCCACCCCGAATACTCCAGCCCGGAGGTCACCACCCCGCGCGACGCGGTGCTCTACGACCAGGCCGGGGACGAGGTGGTGCGCCTGGCCGCCGCCCACGCCGCCCAGCGCGGCGGCGGGGAACTGCTGCTGTACAAGAACAACACCGACAACAAGTCCGTCTCCTACGGGGCGCACGAGAACTACCTGGTGCCCCGTGAAATCGACTTCGCCCGCCTGGTTGAGGGCCTGACCCCGTTCTTCGCCAGCCGCCAGATCATCTGCGGCGCCGGACGGGTGGGCCGCGGCCAGCTCGGTGGGGGCGCCGACTTCCAGATCTCCCAGCGCGCGGACTTCTTCGAGGCCGAGGTGGGGCTGGAAACCACCATCAACCGCCCGATCATCAACACCCGGGATGAACCGCACGCCAACTGGGAGAAGTACCGCCGGCTGCACGTGATCATCGGGGACGCGAACCTGGGCCAGGTCTCCACGCTGCTGCGGGTGGGCACCACCAACCTGGTGCTCTCGCTGATCGAGGCCGGCCAGGCCCCGGACCTGGAGCTGGCCGACCCGGTGGGGGCGCTGCAGGCAATCAGCCACGACACCTCGCTGCGCACCGCCGTGCGGCTGCGCGGGGGCGCGCGCCTGAGCGCCATCGAGATCCAGCAGCGCTACCTGGACGCCGCCGAGGCGTACTGCACCGAACGCGGGATCACCGATGAGCACACCACCGAGATCCTCACCCGCTGGCGTGAAACCCTGCAGGTGCTGGCCACCGATCCGGCCAAGGCCGCACGCACCGTGGACTGGGTGGCCAAGCAGCAGCTGATCACCGGATTCGCCGCCCGGCACGGGGTGGGCCTGGATGACCCGAAGGTGGCGCTGATGGATCTGCAGTGGGCTGACCTGCGCAAGGACAAGGGCCTGTACTACCGGCTGGCCGCGCGCGGGATGATGGAGACCCTGTACAGCCAGGACCAGATCGCCGCGGCGGTTTCTGAACCGCCGGCGGACACCCGCGCGTTCTTGCGCGGCAAGGTGCTGCAGCACTATGCGGACCATGTAATCGCCGCCAACTGGGATGCGCTGTCACTGTCCATGCCCGGGGCCCGGCGCGTCCGGCGGATCCCGCTGCCCGAGCCGCTGCGCGGCACCCGCGCCGAGGTGGGCCAGCTGTTCGAGGCCGAGCTGGAGATTTCGCAGTTCCTTAGTGAGCTGGCCAAGCAGCACCCGGTCGGCTGACAATGGCAGCAAGCGCCCACCGGCACGGTGTGGCCCCAATTCCATAAGCAGAACGGCTGTCCCGTCAGCGGCCCACCGACCCGCCGGCGCCACCAGCCACCACGAAGAAGGAGTAACCATGAGCCAGGAAAGCATTTCCCCGCGCAGCAACCGCCAGGAACAGGAACAGCAGGTCGAGCAGGCCCTGACACACACCCAGGGCACCGAAGCCGGGGTGGATGACCTGCTTGACGAGATCGACTCGGTGCTGGAGACCAACGCCGAGGAATTCGTGCGCGGCTTCGTCCAAAAGGGCGGCCAGTAGGCCCAGGCCTTCACCCCTGCGGCGGGCAGCGGCCTGCCGCACCACCAACTTTGACTCAGGGCTGTGCCGGCAGCCGGAAGGGACCAGCACGTGGACCGCAGGATCTTTGGGATCGAAACCGAGTACGGGCTCAGCTACGTCCCGCTGGACGGGCGGCGGCTGACCCCGGAGGACGCGGCCCGGCACCTGTTCAAGCCGGTGGTGGACTGGGGACGGTCCTCCAACGTGTTCCTGGGCAACGGCTCCCGGCTCTACCTGGACGTGGGCTCCCACCCCGAGTACGCCACCGCCGAATGCGACCAGCTGCCCCAGCTGATCGCCCACGACCGGGCCGGGGAGGCGATCCTGCTGGACCTGGTCGAGCAGGCGGAGGAGGACCTGGCCGACGCCGGGCACCAGGGCAAGCTCTACCTGTTCAAGAACAACGTCGACTCGGCCGGCAACTCCTACGGCTGCCACGAGAACTACATGATCTCCCGGCGCACCGAATTCAAGCGGCTGGCCGACATGCTCATCCCGTTCCTGGTCACCCGGCAGATGCTCACCGGCGCCGGGCACCTGGTGGAGGTGGACGGGCAGACCCGCTTCGTCTTCTCCCAGCGCGCCGACCACGTCTGGGAGGGCGTTTCCTCGGCGACCACCCGCTCCCGGCCGATCATCAACACCCGCGACGAACCGCACGCGGACGCCGAACTCTACCGCCGGCTGCACGTGATCGTGGGGGACTCCTCGATGAGCGAGACCACCCAGCTGCTGAAGGTCGGGGCGACCGACCTGGTGCTGCGGATGATCGAATCCGGGGAGATCTACCACGATCTGCGCCTGGAGAACCCGATCCGCTCCATCCGCCAGGTCTCCCACGACTTCACCGGGCAGACCGTGGTGCGCTTGATGGGCGGGGACGAACCCACCGCCCTGCAGATCCAGTGGCAGCTGCTGGAGACCGTGCAGAACTTCCTGGACCGCCACGGCGCCCACCACGAGCTGGTCCCGCGCATCATGGAACTGTGGGAACGCACCCTCACCGCCGTGCAGGAGCAGGACTTCTCACTCATCGACACCGACATCGACTGGGCGATCAAGCACAAGCTGCTTACCGGGTACGCGGCCAAGCACAACCTGGGCATGGATTCGCACCGGATCGCCCAACTGAACCTGACCTACCACGACATCGACCCGGCCCGCGGGCTCTTCCACCTGCTGGCGAAGCGCGGGATGGCCAGCACCGTGGTCTCCAACGAGCAGATCCGCCACGCGGTCAGCCACCCGCCGCAGAGCACCCGCGCGGCGATCCGGGCCAAGTTCGTCAATGCCGCCCGGGCCACCGGCCGGCGCTACTCCACCGACTGGGTGCACATGAAATACGAGGAGGGACCCGGGGGAGTGGTGCTGTGCAAGGACCCGTTCGCCACCGAAGATCCGCGGGTCGATGAGCTGATCGAGCTGATGCGCCAGCCGGTCTAGGTGCCGCGCATCGCCGGTTTAGCCAGCGGGGAATTAGAATTTTCACAGATTCCCGCATTAATCTGGAAAAAGTCCTCCCGCCGCGCCACCGGCTTGCGGCGGGGTGCAAACGATGAACCTGCTACGAAAGTAGAATCTGTGCGCAAAGTCCTGGCAGTATGTGTCACCGCCTCCGTGCTCGCCCTCACCGCCTGCGGTGCCGGCTCCAGCACCTCGCTGGACTCGATCGAGGTGAAGCCCGGGGCGGACGCCAACAGCGAACCGTCGGTGAAGATCGACGCCCCGCTGCTGACCGAGAAGTCCGAGGCCCAGGTGCTGGTCGAAGGCGAGGGGAACGAAATCTCCGAGGGCCAGACCATCAAGCTGAAGTCCGGCATCTACAAAAACATCGACGGGATGAAGGTCGATGAGAACTTCACCGGCGAAGCGGTGCCGATGAAGGTCGATGACACCATGAAGCAGCAGATGCCCGAACTGTACGACACCCTGATCGGTTCCAAGGTCGGCTCCTGGATCGCCTACACCACCGTGGAGGGCAACCCGAAGTCCGACGGCAGCGTCTCCGAGCCGGAGGACGGCGCCCGCGCCGAACGCATCATCGTGATGAACGTCGAGTCGGCCAGCGACCCGAGCACCGTGCTGGAGCAGTCCAAGGTCAAGGAGCTGAAGGACGCCAAGCAGCTGCCGAGCGTGGACACCAGCGAGAAGGAACCGAAGATCAGCATCCCGAAGGACACCCAGGCCCCGCAGGGCCTGGCCGTGGACGTGCTGGAGGAGGGCAAGGGCGCGCAAGCCACCGAGAACTCCGACGTGGAGGTCAAGTACCACGGTGTCACCTGGGCCGACGGGAAGAAGTTCGACGGCAACTTCGACAGCGAAGACACCGCCAAGTTCAACCTCTCCCAGGTCATCTCCGGCTGGACCAAGGGTCTGAGCGGGCAGAAGGAAGGCTCCAAGCTGCTGCTCAGCGTCCCCTCGGACATGGCCTACGGCGACAACGCCACCCAGGGTCCCTCCGGCCCGCTGGTGTTCTACGTAGAATTGACCAAGGTCTCCAACGCCGAATAACCTCGGCCCATCATCACCCACAGAAAGGCGACACGCATGTCGTTTGGCGAACGCAACTACGATCGCAGCAAGCCGGAAATCGATTTCCCGGGCACCGAGGCGCCCACCGAACTGGTCATCACCGACCTGATCGAAGGCACCGGTGCGGAAGTCACCCCGGGCACCACCGTGCAGGCCCACTACGTGGGCGTGGCCTGGTCCACCGGTGAGGAATTCGACGCCTCCTGGAACCGCGGCTCCACCCTGGACTTCCCGGTCGGCGTGGGCATGGTCATCCAGGGCTGGGACCAGGGCCTGCTGGGCATGAAGGTCGGCGGACGCCGCCGCCTGGAGATCCCCTCCGAGCTGGCCTACGGCGCGGCCGGCGCCCCCGGGGCCATCGGCCCGAACGAGGCACTGATCTTCGTCGTGGACCTGATGGGCATCAAGTAGCAGCAGGTCACACCCGCACAGCTGGCCCCGATCCGTCGGGGCCAGCGGTGCTTAACCTGCACGAAACCCCCACCCGGATTGGCTATTGTAGGCACGTGAGCACAAAGCAGAGCGAAGGGCCCAGCAGGGCCGAACGGCTGACCAGCCTGATCTACGCGCTGTCCACCAGCCAGCGCAAATGGACCGCCGAACGCATCGGCGAATACCTGAACCCGGGCGGGAACCCCGAAGCCCGGGAAAAGGCGATCGAACGGGCCAAGGACGAGATCCGCAACGAATTCGGGCTGCGCCTGGTCACCGAGGACTACGACGGGGTGCTGCACTACCGCATCGACACCACCGACTGGTACCTGCCGCCGATCTCCTTCAGCGCCGCGGAGAGCGCGCTGATCGCCCTGGCCGCCACGCTGTGGAAGGACTCCAAGCTGCAGGCCCTGGCCCGCAGCGCCACCGAACGGCTCACCGGCGCCCAGCCCAGCACCGAGGACATCGCCCCGTACCTGGGCTCCTACCTGCCGCGGCTGTCCATGGACGACCCGAACTTCAAGGCCTGTGCGCTGGCCGTGTTCAACCGCAAGAGCGTGCACTTCACCTACCGGGACGCCGGCGGCCAGCACAGCGAACGCACCGTGGACGTGTGGGGGATCGGCCAGCGCTACGGGCAGTGGTACTTCACTGGGTATGACCACACCCGCAACGAGCGCCGGGTCTTTCGCCTCTCGCGCATCACCGGCAGTTTTACGCTTTCCACCCTGCCCAAGGGCAGCACCTACCATCCGCGCCCCGAAGGGTTCTCCATGTCCCAGGTGCTGCAGGACTTCGACCTGCAGCACCACGCCGAACTGGCCACGGTGCGCATCCACGCCGAGGCGGCGCTGCCGCTGCGCGCCCGGGCCCTGGAAACCACGCCAGCCGAACCCGGCACCCCGGGGGACACCCTGGTGATCGCCTACGCCGACCAGGAGGCGTTCGCCACCGAACTGGCCGGCTACGGGCCGCACCTGAGCGTGCTCGGCCCGCAGGCGCTGGCCGAACAGGTGGCCGGCCTGCTGGAGCAGGCCCGCACCATGCAGCGCCAGGTGGCCGAACGCTACGCCGGGCTTGAGGTGAAATACCAGCCGCGGCGCTCCACGGGGCGCGGCACCACCGCCCAGCAGGTGATGCGCAACATCGACATGATCCAGTACGTGGTCGCCCAGGGCGGAGCCACGGTGGCCGAACTGGCCGAACGCTACGAGCTCAGCCTGGCCAGGGTGCGCCAGGAGCTCGCGCTGATCATGATGTGCGGGGTCCCCGGCGGGCAGCACGATGAACTGATCAACGTCAACGACGGGGACCTGGACACCGACTGGGTCTCCATCTCCAACGCGGCGCTGCTGGCCGAACCGCAGAAGCTGGCCCCCATGGAGGCGGTGGCGGTCCTGGGCGGGCTGAACGCGCTGGCCAGCATCCCGAACTTTGAACACCGCGCCACCCTGGACTCGGCACTGGCCAAGCTCAATGAGGCCGTCGCCCGCTTCGAGGGGTGGAACGGGGCGCTGGGCTTTGCGCTGAACCAGGTGCGCGAGCAGGACGCGGATGCGCTGCTGGCCCGGGCGGTGCACGAGCACCAGGTGGTGCGCATCGACTACTACTCGCTCTCCTCGGGCAGCCACCATGAACGCGACATCGAACCAATCCGCTTCGTGGAGGACGGGCAGCGGCGCTACCTGCGCGCCTGGTGCCGCACCCGGAAAAAGATCCTGACCTTCCGGCTGGACCGGATCCTGGCGGCCAACACCACCGGGGAGCACTTCACCCTGGGCCGGCGCCATGAGGACAGCGGCCAGCCGCAGCTGCGCTACGCGGCCACCGAGCAGGATCCGCAGGTTGAACTGTTCATCGACCAGAGCCGGGTGGCGCAGATCGAGGCGTACCAGCCCGACGCCTGGTCGAAGAAGATCGACGGCGGCTACCTGGCGAAGGTGCGTTTCTCACACTACTCGGTGCTCGCCCCGCTGGTGGCCCGCCATGGGGGTAGGATTGCTGTGGTCGCTCCCGCCGAGGCCGTGGACTACGTCAACACCTGGCTGGGTGCCGAACGCAACACGAATGAGGATGATTCATAGATGCTTCCCTGGTGGTTCTGGGTCCTGGTGTGGACCGTGCTGATCCTGGCCACGCTGCTGGCCGCCATCGTGGCCGGCTTCCGCCTCTTCCGGCGCGGCATGAGCGTCATGCAAAGCCTGGGCGACGCCGCGGACAAGCTCTCCTCCGATATGGCCCAACCCGGCACCGTGGTGAATTACACCCCGCGCCCGCGCACCTACCCCAGCGGCACCGATGCGACCCACGGGGATCCGCACCAGATCCGGCAGCTGAAGGAGACGGGCAAGGCCGAGCGCGTTGAGGCCCGCCGCGCCGCCCGGGTGGCCCGCCGTGACGCCCGGAACCAGCGCCAGAACGTGTACGACGTACACCTGTTCTGACGTAGACTTAAAGGCAACAAAAGAAGGGAAATCCCATGGGTGGATTACAGGGATGGCACCTGGTCATCATCATCGTCTTGGCACTGCTGCTCTTTGGCGCCCCGAAGCTTCCGGGCATGGCCCGTTCGATGGGTCAGTCGCTGCGGATCTTCAAGTCCGAGGTGCGCAAGATGAAGGACGATGACGACGCCAAGAACGAAACCATCGACGGCGAATTCGTCGACCCCAAGAACGACGAGAAGAAGAACTCCTAACACTCATCTCTGTGGCTAAACAACCAGATACCAGCGGGCGGAAGAAACGGCGGCCCAAGGACCCCGAAGGCCGGATGGCGCTGCGGGAGCACCTGGCCGAAGCACGCAACCGCCTGTTCAAGGCGCTGATCGCGCTGGCCCTGGCCACCGTCGCCGGGTTCTTCTTCTACGACGAGGTCCTGGACCTGCTGTTCACCCCGGTCCTGGCCGCCGGCGGCTCGGTGAACTACGCGGCGGTGATGTCGCCCTTCGACATCATGCTCAAGGTCTCGCTGTTCATCGGCCTGGTCCTCTCCTCACCGGTGTGGCTCTACCAGCTGTGGGCGTTCATCGTCCCGGGACTGAAGAAGAACGAACGCCGCCTCGGGTACTCCTTCGCCGCCGCCGCGGTGCCGCTGTTTTTGGGCGGGGTCGCGATGGCCTATTACGTGCTGCCCTTCGCCCTGCAGTTCTTCGTCGGCCTGGCCCCGGAAAACTCGGAGATGCTGCTGACGATCGACAACTATCTGCCGTTCATCTTCCGGCTGCTGCTGGCCTTCGGGCTGGCCATGCTGGTGCCGGTGCTGATGGTGGGGTTGAACATGGTCGGCGTGCTGCCGGCCCGGCTGATCCTGAAGAACTGGCGCATCACCGTCTTCCTGATCGCCCTGGTCGCCGCGATGGCCGCCCCCGGCGGCGATGCGATCACCATGTTCGCCCTGGCCGGCCCGCTGTTCCTCACCTTCGCGGCAGCCACCCTGATCTGTTACCTCAACGACCGCAAACGCTCCAAGAAACTTGCCGAGCAGGAAGCCGAGAATGAACGGCTGGCTCGCGGGGAACGTCTGGAGTAGAGTCGGCCAACCCCCAACCTAGGAGACACCGAGTCAAAGTGAGCACCCCAGCCGAACGCTACCAGCAGGCCAAGGCCCGGGCAGTTGAGCGCGGCACCCTGATGCCCGACTTCCGTGCCAGCCTCGGCTTCGACCTGGACCCGTTCCAGGAGCAGGGCTGCCAGTCGGTCGCCCAGGGCAAGGGGGTGCTGGTGGCCGCCCCCACCGGGGCCGGCAAGACGGTGGTCGGTGAGTTCGCGATCTTCCAGGCCCTGGCCCAGGGCCGCAAGGCCTTCTACACCACCCCCATCAAGGCGCTGAGCAACCAGAAGTACTCGGACCTGGTCAAGGTGCACGGGGCGCGCAATGTGGGCCTGCTGACCGGGGACACCTCCATCAACTCCGAAGCCCAGGTGGTGGTGATGACCACCGAGGTGCTGCGCAACATGCTCTACGCCGACTCACGCACCCTGGACGGGCTGGGCTACGTGGTGATGGACGAGGTGCACTACCTGGCCGACAAGTTCCGCGGGGCCGTGTGGGAGGAAGTGATCCTGCACCTGCCGCAGAACGTGCAGATCATTTCCCTCTCCGCCACCGTCTCCAACGCCGAGGAGTTCGGCGGCTGGCTGGACACCGTGCGCGGGGACACCGACATCATCGTCTCCGAACACCGTCCGATCCCGCTGTTCCAGCACGTCATGGTCGGCACCAAGCTGATGGACCTGTTCGCCGAAGACGTCTCCTTCGACCAGACCGCCGGGCAGCAGTCCCGCGCGGCGGTGAACCCGGACCTGCGCAAGCTCACCCGGCCCTTCCGTCCCGGCGGGCGCGGACGCCGGGGCGGCTCCCGAGACCGCTACACCCCGCCGCATCCCGAAGCGGCCCGCGCCACCCGCCCGCAGAGCATCATCGCCCTGGACCGGGCCGCGCTGCTGCCGGCGATCTTCTTCATCTTCTCCCGCAAGGGCTGCGACAACGCCGTGCACCAGTGCGCGATGGCGGACCTGCGCCTGACCACGGACGCGGAAGCCGCGGAAATCGCCGAGGCGCTGGAGGAAGTCGCCTACCGGATCCCCTCAGATGACCTGGAGGTGCTCGAGTTCTGGTCCTGGCGGGACGCGATGATGCGCGGATACGCCGCCCACCACGCCGGGCTGCTGCCGATCTTCAAGGAAATCGTCGAGGACCTGTTCGCCCGCGGCCTGCTCAAGGTCGTCTTCGCCACCGAGACCCTGGCCTTGGGCATCAACATGCCGGCCCGTTCGGTGGTGCTGGAAAAGCTGGTGAAGTTCAACGGTGAAGCACACGTGCAGATCAGCGCCGGGGAGTACACCCAGCTCACCGGGCGGGCCGGGCGGCGCGGCATTGACATCGAGGGCCACTCCATCGTGATGTGGAACCCGGAGGTGGAACCCGAGGCGCTGGCCGGTTTGGCCTCCAAGCGCACCTACCCGCTGAACTCCAGCTTCCGCCCCACCTACAACATGTCCACCAACCTGCTCGCCCAGTTCGGCCGGGAACAGACCCGCCGGATCCTGGAGTCCTCCTTCGCCCAGTACCAGGCCGACCGCTCCGTGGTGGGTCTGGCCCGCCAGGTGCAGTCCCGCGAGGAATCCCTGGCCGGCTACCAGAAGGCCATGCAGTGCCACCTGGGGGATTTCCAGGAATACAGTGCGCTGCGCCGCAAGCTGAGCGCGGCGGAGAAGAACTTCTCCCGCAACCGCCAGCACGAACGCCGTTCGGCGGCGGAGAAGTCCATGCAGGCGGTGATCCGCGGGGACGTGGTGGACCTGCCCGGCTCGCGGCGCTTTGGCCGGGCAGTCATCGTGGAGGTGGACACCTCGCTCTACGACCCGCGGCACACCGTGCTCACCGAGGAAGCCCGGCTGCGCCGGCTCTCCGTGGAGGACCTGCGCGGTCCATTGGAGATCGTCTCGCGGATCAAGGTGCCCAAGGCGTTCACCGGCAAGTCGCCCAAGGAACGCAAGGACCTGGCCGCGGCGCTGCGCAACGCCATCCACGAGCACCGGCCCCCGCGCAAGGACGCGGCCGGGTTCGACTACGCCGGCAGCGACAACTTCGAACGCGAGGTGGAGGGGCTGCGCCGCCAGCTGCAGGACCACCCCTGCCACCACTGCTCGGACCGTGAGGAACACGCCCGCTGGGCCGAACGCTACTGGAAGCTGAAGAAGGAAACCGACCGGCTGCGCCGGCAGATCTCCGGACGCACCAACACCATCGCCAAGCAGTTCGACAAGGTCTTCGCGGTGCTCGAGCACTTCGGCTACATCGCCCCGCAGGCCGAGGACGACGAACCGGTCATCACCGATGCCGGGCGCCGGCTGCGCCGCATCTACGGCGAACGCGACCTGCTGACCAGCCGGGTGCTGGAAACCGGGGCGCTGAACTCGCTGAACGCCGAAGAGCTGTGCGCCGTCACCGCCGCCCTGGTCTACCAGGCCCGGCGCGACTATGACCGCCCGGACCCGAAGATGCCCACCGAACGGGTGGCCGGGGTGTGGGAGCTGATGGTCAAGTCCTGGGCGCAGCTTTCGGACGTGGAGGAGGCCAAGGGCCTGGAACCCACCGCCCCGCCGGAGTCCGGGCTGATCTGGCCGATGTACAAGTGGGCGCGCGGCGCCACCTTGAACACCTGCCTGCGCGGGGCCGATCTGGCCCCCGGGGACTTCGTGCGCTGGGCCAAGCAGGTCATCGACACCCTGGACCAGCTGGCCAAGAACCCTGACCTGCCCACCAGGCTGTCCAAGAACGCGCGCAAGGCCGTGGACCTGGTCAAGCGCGGAGTGGTGGCCTACTCGAATGTATTGGATTAGCACCTACAGGTGCGGATTGAGGACTAGGAATTCATGGCACTGACCCTGTACCGCAACGGATCGATCTACTCGTCGGCCGACCCGTTCGCCACCGCAATGATGATCGACGGGAACACCGTCGCCTGGATCGGCGGGGAGGAAGCCGCCGACCGCCAGGCCGAACGCGCCGATGAGGTCATCGACCTTGAGGGCGGGCTCGTCACCCCGGCCTTCGTGGACTCCCACACCCACCTGGCGGATTTGGGGGCCGTGCTGTCCGGTGAGGACCTCAGCGCCGGCCGCAGCCCCGAGGACCTGGTTGCGCGGCTGCGGGAGCTGGCCGGGGCAACTGAGGGGCAGATCATCAGCGCCCACGGCTGGGACGAAACCCGCTGGGCCACCGGGGCGCTGCCCGCCACCGAGCAGCTGGAGGCCGCGGCCGGCGGCAAGGGCTACTACCTGGCCCGCATCGACAAGCACAGCGCCCTGGTCAACCAGCGGTTGCTGGAGCTGCTGCAGCTCAAGGACATCACCCCGGGCCTGGTGCACGGCGCCGAACGCGATAAGATCGCCGCCGCCCTGGACGCCGACCCGGCCCGGGTGTCCGCCCACCAGCGCCGGGCACTGGAGCACTACGCCTCCCGCGGCTTCGCGGTGGTGGTGGAAATGGCCGCCGAACACCTGGGCGGCAAGCCGGCGCTGAAGGCGCTGCTGGCAGAGGATGACCCGCAGCTGCCCGAGGTCTACGCCTACTGGGGCCAGGCGGTCGGCGGCGCGGATGAGGCCCGCGCGCTGGGGGACGACTTCGATTCGCCGCGGCTGCTGGGCCTGGGCGGGGACCTGAAGGTGGACGGCTCGCTGGGCAGCCGCAGCGCGGCCCTGCGCGAGGACTACGCCGACGCGCCGGGTGAGCGCGGCACCCTGTTCCTGGAACCGGAGCAAATCGCCGCCCACCTGGTTGCCTGCAGCGAAACCAACACCCAGGCCGGTTTCCACGTCATCGGCGACGCAGCACTGGACACCGTGCTGGACGGGTTCGACCTGGCCGCCGAACGCATCGGGGTGGCCCGGCTGCAGGCCGGCCGGCACCGTCTGGAGCACGCCGAAATGGTGGATGAGGCCAGCCGCCAGCGCCTGCTAGCCTACTCGATCACCGTGTCCATGCAGCCGCGCTTCGACGAGTACTGGGGCGCGGAGCACGGCATGTACCGCCAGCGCCTGGGGGAGCGGGCCGGGCAGATGAACAACCTGGCCGCGATGCTCTCCGCCGGGGTGCCGGTGGTGCTCGGCTCGGACGCCCCGGTCACCGAGGTGGATGGCTGGGCGACCGTGCGGGCGGCGATGCGGCTGAACCAGCCGGCCGGGCGGATCTCGGCCCGGGCCGCGTTCCTGGCCCAGACCCGTTCCGCCTACCGGGCCATGGGCCAGGCCAGCCCGTACACCGGGCAGCTGGTGATCGGCGCCCCGGCCACCTTCGCGGTGTGGAGCGCCTCCGAACTGGCCGTGCAGACGCCCGATGAGCGCATCTCCTCCTGGTCCACCGATGCCCGAGCCGGCACCCCGCTGCTGCCGGTCATCGACGAGCAGATCCCCGAATGCCTGCGCACCGTGCGGGCCGGAATCACCCTGTTCGACGCGCTGCCGGTACGCTCCTAGCACCGCGCCCCAAGCCCCCGGAAAGGCAACTGCCAGGAAGCGCTGATTGCATGTGTGACTTGGCGCAAGTTTGTGTATCCAGTAGTCACCGGATGGTTGACACAACCGGTGGGTAGGGGACTAGGCTGGTGATCAGCGCCACGCCGCGAGCCGCTTTCCGGGCCCCTGCGGCGTAGCACATCTAGTTGATCCCCGGTGACCTTAGATAACATTCCCTGCCGTGCGGCGGGGGATAGGGCCGAAGTCACCGGGGATCAACTGTGTCACAACGCGGTTGAGCGCTGCCCGGGTGACTATAATTTGAATTTGGACTAATTCCCCCGGACCGAGCTGGCGGGGATGCCAAACAGAATTCGAGAAAGGTGCCGCGTGCGCGTCATTACGATCATCCCCACGTACAACGAGCTGGAGTCACTGCCCCTGACGGTGGGACGACTGCGCAAGGCCGTGCCGGACGCCGACGTGCTCATTGCCGACGACAACTCGCCCGACGGCACCGGCGAGCTGGCCGACAAGATGGCGGCCGAGGACAGCCAGATCCACGTCATGCACCGCAAGGGCAAGGAAGGGCTGGGCGCGGCCTACATCGCCGGCTTCCGCTGGGCCCTGGAGCGCGACTACGACGTCATCGTGGAAATGGACGCGGACGGTTCGCACATGCCCGAACAGCTGCCCCGCCTGCTGCAGGCCAGCGCCGAGGGCGCCGACCTGGTGATCGGTTCGCGCTGGGTCAAGGGCGGGGAAGTGGTCAACTGGCCGCTCTCGCGCAAGATCATCTCCCGTGGCGGCAGCTTCTACTCGCGCACCCTGCTGGGCCTGCCGCTGAAGGACATCACCGCCGGCTACCGCGCCTTCAAACGCGAAACCCTGGAGGCCATCGACTTCGACGCGATCGAATCGCGCGGCTACGGCTTCCAGGTGGATATGACCTTCCGCGTGGCGATGCTGGGCATGCGCATCGTCGAGGTCCCGGTGACATTCGTGGAACGCGAGCTGGGGGATTCGAAGATGAGCGGAAACATCGTCGTTGAGGCGATGCTGAACGTCACCCGCTGGGGCCTGTCGGCCCGCTGGAAGAAGCTGACCGGCAAGCTGCAGAAGTAGCCGCTGCGGCGCTTTGCCGCCAAGAACAGGACGCCGCGCGTTCGGGCCCACCGGCCCGGGTGCGCGGCGTTTTCCTTTCCCCGCCGGCCCTGGGCCTAAGGCGGAACACAGCGCCAGAGACGCAAAAGGTGAGGCTGCCCTCCCCGTGGGGAAGGGCAGCCTCACCGTGTGCTTGTGGCGGAAGGACGCGTCCTAGACCGCTTCGCCGCGCGAGGCGCGCAGCTGGGTCAGGCGGTCGGCCAGGATCTTTTCCAGTTCCTCTTCCGAACGGCGCTCCAGCAGCATGTCCCAGTGGGTACGAACCGGCTTCTCGTTGGTCGGCTCGGCCTCCTTGGCTTCGCCGTGCACCAGCTTGGCTTCCTTGCCGGCCTTGGTCAGCCAGGTGGCCGGGATGTCGGCTTCAGCGGCAAACACCACGAAGACGCGTTCGCCGTCCTCGCTCTGGTATTCCACGCGCTGGCGTGCAGCCGGCTCTACACCTGCCTCAGATTCCATGCTCTGTGCGCCCAGGCGCATGCCTCGTAGGCTGCGATCGCTCATGTTACTCCTTACGAGAGGTCTTCGTGTACGCTACACATTCCAACGGTCGGTGTGGCCAAAAGATTCCCCGCTCCAGTGGCCGGCACCCAAAATAACCATTATACGTGCCAACGGCGGGACCCGTTTCCGGATCCCGCCGTTGGGGACTGAATCATAGGGCGGAACCGGGTATTAGACGCCCGTGGAGCCCGAGTCGTTCTTCCGAGCCGAGTCGGATACGCCGCCCAGCGCGCCGCCGATGCCCTTCAGGGCCTCGGTGACCTCGCTGGGGATGACCCACAGCGTGTTCGAGGTGCCTTCGGCCAGCTTCGGCAGGGTCTGCAGGTACTGGTAGGCCAGCAGCTCCTGGTCCGGGCGTCCGGCGTGAATCGCGTCGAACACCTTCTGGATTGCCTGGGCTTCGCCGTCGGCACGCAGGATCGAGGCCTGGGCGTCACCCTCGGCCTTGAGGATGGCGGCCTGGCGTTCACCTTCGGCGGTGAGGATGTCGGACTGCTTGGTGCCCTCGGCGGTGAGGATCGCGGCGCGGCGGTCACGTTCGGCGCGCATCTGCTTCTCCATCGAGTCCTGGATCGAGATCGGTGGGTCGATGGCCTTCAGCTCGACGCGGGAGACGCGGATGCCCCACTTGCCGGTGGCCTCATCCAGCACCCCGCGCAGCTGGCCGTTGATCTGGTCGCGGCTGGTCAGCGCCTCTTCCAGGTTCAGCCCGCCGACCACGTTACGCAGCGTGGTGGTGGTCAGCTGCTCAACGGCCTGGATGTAGTTGGCGATCTCATAGGTCGCCGCGCGCGGCTCGGTGATCTGGAAGTAGACCACGGTGTCGATGGAGACCACCAGGTTGTCCTCGGTGATCACCGGCTGGGGCGGGAAGGAGACAACCTGTTCACGCAGATCCAGCAGCGGCAGCAGTCGGTCAACAAAGGGGATCAGGATCGTCAGCCCGGGATTCAGGGTGCGGTTGTACTTGCCCAGGCGCTCGACGATGCCGGCGCGGGCCTGGGGTACGATGCGCACGCTGCGCAGCAGCACGACGATCACGAAGATCGCCAGAACCACGAGCACGATTATCAGCCCAAGTGAATTGGACTCCATGGGTACTCACTTTCTTGGTGCGTTGATGATTTGGTCTTTGGTCTGCTCCCTGGCCGGCGGGTCTGCCGTGGCCGCGCATCCGGTCAAGGGGCGCACCGGGGGAGCTGACGGGTGTTAAAGGTCGGCCTCGGGCTTCAGCTTCAAATAGGCGGTCGCCCCTTCGATGCGGCTGACGACGGCATAGCTGCCGGGATCCATGCTCGGCTGGTCCACGTCGGTGCGGGCCGTCCAGACCTCGCCGACGATCTTGGCGCGCCCGGAGATCCGGGAGACCGGTTCGAGCACCAGTGCGTCCTGGCCGATCAACCGGTCAATGTTCGTGCGGAACCCCTCCGGCGCCTTGCGCAAATGCCTGATGGCAATCGGGCGCACCAGCAAAACCATTGCCAGTGACACCAGGCCGAACACCACCACCTGCAGCCAGCCAGGGCCGCCCGCCAGGGCCACGGCCAATCCGCCGAGCGAACCAACGCCGAGCATGATGAAATACAGGTCCAGTGACAGCATCTCCACGATCGCCAACAGCAGGAACACCGCGAGCCAGATGACCCAGGCGTTGCTTAGAACCCATTGCGCTGTACTCAATGCCTCATACCTTCGTTTACGAGTTCAGCCGACCCGTCAGTCCGGTCGGCTTTGCCTCCATTCTGCCGCATACACCACTGGATGTCGGTAGTCACTTAGGGGGACATTTGGTTTCGCACTATCCGAATGAGTAAATGCCGAAGGCGGCGGTGACCCGGCGCGGACCCAGGCGCTCGACGGTGGCGGCCAGCGCCTGTTCATCCAGGTGATGCCCGGCCGGCCCCATGAACGCCAGGTTGTACAGCGCCATGGGGTCCAGTTCCATGGGGTAGCTCAGCTCCCGCGAGTCGAGCAGCTCCAGCCCGGCGCCAGCAAACCGGGCCACCAGCTGCTCTTCCTTATCCGGGGCGATTCCCAGCATCTGCAGCTCCTGGCGGATCTCCTGCAGGTGTGTGGGCAGGGCGGTGACCACCACGCAGGTGCCACCGGGGGAAAGGACCCTGCGGAACTCGGCCGGGTTGTGCGGGGCGAAGCAGTTGAGCACCACCTGGCGCGAGGCGTCCGCTGTGGGTAGGGTGCGCCACACATCCCACACCAGCGCCGTGGTGGAAGGCAGTTTTGCGGCACGGCGCATCGCATAGCGGGAAATGTCCAGCGCCACCGCATCCACGGCACGCGAGTCCGCGGCGCGCAGCAGCTGGCCCAGGTAGTAGCCGGTGCCGGCCCCGGCGTCCAGCAGGTGCAGCGGCGCCCGATCCTCCGGCAGCCTGGCGGCGGCGATGATGGCCTCGGCCAGCGGCAGGTAGTGTCCGGCCTCGAGGAAGGCCGCCCGGGCGGCGACCATCGGGGCGGTGTCCTCAACGAAGTTCGTGCCCTTGCCGGTCAGGAAGTTGAAGTACCCCTGCTTGGCGGCATCAAAACGGTGCCCGTTTTCGCAGCGCAGGCTCGGGCGTGGGTCAGCGAACCGCTCCAGGGGAAACTGGCACAGCGGGCAACGCAAAGTCGTGGATGGCATCAGAACCCCAGCAGGCTGCGCGCCTGGTCCAGGTCGAACCCCGGGTAGCGGAAGGCCTCGGAGGCAGAGACCAGGGAGCGGGTCTCGGCCCGGTCAATGTAGACCGTGCCGCGCAGGTGATCGATCTCGTGCTGCACGATGCGCGCCTGCCAGCCGGAGAAGTCGCGTTCCTGCGGGTTGCCGTCACGGTCCAGATAGCTGGCGTGCACGGCGGTGGGGCGGCTGACTACGGCCTGGAAACCGCTGAAGGACAGGCACCCTTCGTAGAACGCCGCCTGGCGCGCGCCGATCGGGGTATAGCCCGGATTGATGAACTCCAGGTAGTCCAGGGGTTCGCGCTCCCGCTCGCGGGCGGCGTCGGCGTCGATTGGATACCGGTCTTCCAGCACGGCCAGCTGCAGCGGAATGCCCAGCTGCACGGCCGCCAACCCGACACCGGGGGCAGCGTGCATGGTGTGGCGCATGACCAGCAGCAGTTCGTTCAGGGTCGGCGCATCCAATTGGCCGTCGTAGGGCAGCGCCGGCTGGCGCAGGGCCGGGTGGCCCAACTGCACGATGGGCGCCACGTTCTGCTGCGCGTGCTGCAGCACCTGCTCGACGATCTGCCCCAACTTCTCCGGGCCGAGTTCGCTATAGTCCATGGTTCCTAGTATTTCCGATGCCCAGCCGCTGCGGAAACCGGCAGCTGGGCCAGGCGGGAGAGCAGCCGGTCGCGTTCGATGCCCTGCAGGGCCTGGCCTAGAGGCTGCAGGATATCCGCGCAGTACAGGTGCACTTCCCGGTTGTGGTCGTAAAGCACGTCGATCAGGTTCGCGAATCGGCGCTGCTCATCCATGGGCATGTCCGCCACCGCGGGAATGTCGGTGATGATCCAGTGTTCGAAGCGACGGCTCATCTCCAGGTAGTCACGGGTGTTGCGGCGGGTGCGGCACAGCTGGTCAAAGGACGTGCGCAGCCCGGTGCCCTGCATGTACACCGGTTCGATCTCCTCGTAGCCAATGGGCAGGGTGGTTCGCGGGGTGGTCGGGGCCGGGGGAGTAGCGCCAACGTTCAGGCTTCCGGCCCGGTAGCCGCTGGCCGCCGAGGCGGTCGTGGGCACCGTGCGGTAGTCCAGCCGCTGATCCAGTTCGTGAACCAGGAAGCTGCTGCGCACAACGGCAATGGTGGGCTCGATCAGATGGTGGAAATACGGGTCATCCAAGAGGAGTTCCGGTGCGTAGTTCGAGGTGGTGATCAGCCTGATTCGGTGTTCTTGGCAGTAGCCGACCAGCCGCGCCATGAACATTGCGTCCCCGGGCTCAACGCAGTGGAACTCATCGAAGCACAGGACCTCCAAACCCGACAGCTCGCGCTGCAGACCGCGCATGAAGATTGATCCCTTGGGGCCGGTTTCCGAAGCGCCGGCCCGACTGACCGCATCAAAGAATTCGTGGAAATGCATCCGTGCGCTGCTCGCTGGATCCAGGGTCTGCATCAGGGCGTCCAGGATCATGGTTTTTCCGCGCCCGGGTGGGCCGTAGATGTAGCAGCCGGTCGGTGCCGTCTCATTGGCTCCCGGGTCCAACAGCCGGGATAGTGCCCCCATTAGCTCCAGCTGGGATTCATCTGGGGTAATGGCCTGGCGTTCCAGGAAGTGGGTGAGCATTTGTTGGCGTTCGGTGCAACTAATTCGTCCCAGGGCTGTCGGGGCTTCAGAGGCATGCATTCCACCAGTTTGCCAGCAGCGTCTGGCCACTCAAATCAGACCCGTGCTCCCACGCAGTGCTCCACAGCGCCCAGTCGTCTGATATCCCGCAAGAAAGAATCTAAATAGCTATGTCAAAGCGCTTTTTACAGCGCAAGAACGGTTTCACGTCAGGGGAGTGGGCGGCACTATTGCTCGCTGGTGTGCCGCAGATCATTTGCTGATGACCCCTCGCCATATCGCGGGCTGGTGCCCATAATGGGTAGCACCAGGGCGTGCATGGAACCGGTATCGGCTCCATGGAACTGCGGTGGATGTTCGGGGAGAGTGAGTGAAATGACCGACTATGCCGTAACACCTGCTCGTGATGTGATCATTTCCAACGAGCTGCTGGAGATGTCGATGACGGTGCTGAAAACGTTGGCTGACCCGGCTCGGCTGCAGATGCTGTGGGCGTTGTCGTCATCCGATCACACCCTGTCGGAACTGTCGCAGTTTGTGGGTGTCAGCCCATCGGTGGCCAGCCAGCTGCTCTCACGCCTGCGAACCAAGGGTGTGCTTCAGACGCGTAAGGAAGGTCGGCACATGGTCTATTCCATGAGCGACGAGCGGCTCAAGCAGTTCATCGCGCAGACGCTGAACTTCGCGGACTACCGGCTCGAGGTGGCAAATGTGGAACCCGAGGATGAGGACTAAAGGCGGAATCCAGGCAGTATCATCCCAGCGCGGGAAACTGCCGACCCCAGGCCCGGGTATGGGTGTTACTACCCCGATAATCCTCAGTTCCATAAAGAGCCGATAATCTACATTATGTAAAGTAGAGGATTTCAGAATGCCCTTGGGGGCTCCCCTTGGTGACCTCTTGCCGCCTGCTACACGCTTCCATCACGTGGCACCAATCGGCCATCAGACAACCCGGCTTAGACACCTTCGATGCGCTTGCTGACGATCAATCGGATTCATTACACAACGTTATGGCGCACGATGCGTTGGCCTCGGCTTCGCATGCGCGTACGAGAATGCCCAGGGTCACGAACTGACAAGCGTGCATCGAAGGGGTCAATGACAGTGCGTGGGAACACCGGCACCTTGCGTTCGCTGGTGCCGCGGGTTTTAGGGGACGCTCCCCTGGTCATTTCGCGATCTCCGCCGTGTCCAGAAGCCATACCCCGGATTCGCGTGCACGCAGAAGATGAAAGGAAACTGATAAGAAATCGGCCATCCTTGAATATTCCCGTCTGATCCCTCCATGGTGGAGAAAGTGTTCAATTCAATGGGGAACTTAAGGTAGGAACATGTGCCGTTTGTTCGGGATGCACGCAGGTAACGATCGAGCGAGGTCAACCTTCTGGCTGCTGCACGCGGCAAATAGCCTGGCGATTCAAAGCCATTATGAACCGGATGGCACCGGGGTGGGCACGTTTGACGCGTCGGGGCACGCCATCGTGAACAAGCAGCCACTCACGGCCTGGAAGGACCGTGAGTTCGCCCAGGAAGCGAAGAACCTGAAGAGCGAGACGTTCCTGGCCCATGTCCGATATGCCAGCACGGGCGCGCATACGCAGATTAATACGCACCCGTTTGAGGAAGACAATCGGCTTTTTGCGCACAATGGGATTGTCGAGGGCCTGCAGGCCCTCGATGAGCGCCTGGGCGAACTGGGCACGGAGCCGCTGGTGCGCGGCCAAACCGACAGTGAACGGGTCTTTGCATTGATTACTGCTGAGATCCGCAGGGCAAATGGCGATATACGCGCCGGGATCAAGGCGGCCCTGGGCTGGATCGCCGAGAATCTGCCTGTGTACAGCCTGAATATGATTCTGACCACGGCAGATGAATTGTGGGCAGTGCGCTATCCCGAGACGCACGAACTCTATGTCCTGGACCGAACTTCCCAGAGCAGCGGTGAGGACCACGCCCTGGTGGCCGACAGCCGTCGAATTCGTACGCACAGCCCTGACCTGGCTGACCGTCATGTGGTCATAGTCGCCACCGAGAAGATGACCGACCATGACGACTGGCGGCTGCTTAAATCTGGCGAACTGATCCAGGTCGGTGAAGACCTGCGGGTTTCCAGCGAGAACATCTTTGATGAACCTCCGCGGCACCTGCTGAAGCTGGAACACCTGGATCAAAAGGCGGCAGCCTCGCAACATCCACCGAAGACTGCATAACAGCTCTGGCCCAGGGTGATTGGGTGCCGCTGACGGAGCCTCGCTAGCGAGGATGGCAGGGGCTGCGCCAGGAAAAACCGGTCCCACTCCCCTGGTTGCAATGTGCATGAGCTAACACGGTGGCGGTGCGTGCGCGGACAGGCAGGGCGTGGCGGGCGACCTAAGATGGAGGCATGACTGCCAAAGTTCGCTCATGGCCATGGTGGGTTCTGCTTGATGTGGTTCTCGTCGTTATTTTTGCCGCCTTGGGGCGCCGCTCGCACGAGCACTCGCTGTCCGTGGCGGGTATCGCCGAGACGGCCGCGCCTTTTGTGCTGGCCTACCTGGCCATGACGCTGATTTCCCGTCCTTGGCTTACTATCAACCGCATTTGGCCTACCGGCGTTCTGGTCTGGGTTGGCACCGTGGCTCTTGGCATTGCCCTGCGGCTTGCCCTTGGCTCGACCGCTGCGGTGCCGTTCATCATTGTTGCCGCCGTAGTCCTTGGCGTCTTCCTGATCGGCCGTCGCCTGTTGACCCGCCTGCTGACTCGTAGCTCAGCCGAGCAGCATTAGGCCCAACCCGTAGGCCCCGGCCGCACATAGGCTGCTGCTGAAGGTACCAAGAATGAACTGCTCGGCCGCGTTGTGGTCTTTCAGTTCCGAGAACCGGCCCAATCCCTTGATCGCCAAGATGACGGCAATGCCCTCAGGCCAGTTGGCCCAGAGGGTACAGACGAAGGCCGTGCGCTCGAGCAGGCCAATCCACAGTCCGCCGCGCAGGGGCGACTCCCCCGCCGGCGACTTGGTTTTCCGTGCGTGGTGATTGGCCGCCAGATGAAAGACCAGCTCCGTGTAGGGGCTCCCGATTGCCACGGCGAAGACAACCGAGGCGGTGACGACCAGAACAAAGGGCACTGCCGCGGCATCGGGATCATGCATCGCGATCACCGCAACGATGGCCGCTGCCAGCGCAATGGCGAAGGAGATCACCGTCAGGCCAACCTTCAGCGGCGTGGGACGCTTTGCCGGCTTGAGCAGATGCGTGCCGGCGGCAACCACGGTGGAGGCCAGCATGAGAAGGAAGGCCGCCCAGGTCATGACTTCTCCCCCGGCTCAATCAGCTTGCCCAGGGCCTTCGCCGATTCGAGCATCATGCGATTGGTTTCAAACCACAGGCTCGACGCCAGGCGCATGGACACCGCCTGCTGGGTGATCCCCAATTCCTTGGCCACCTCGCTCTGGGTCATCCCCCGGTCCATTAACAGGCCGGCTTCCCAGGAGGTGCTGCGGCGCTTGGCGACGATGCTGGCCGTCAGCTGCAGCTCCGCCTCGAGCCGCTCCGTCTCTGGATGGGCGGAGCTCACCGCGATGTTGCCGGCTGCTCGCTTGGCGCGTTCCACCGCATCCCGGGCGTGTTCAAAGGCCGGGCCGCGCCCGGCCCGTGTCTCCTTCGGCAAGGGCAGTTCCACCTCGCCAAACCCCACTCCCACGCTCCACTCCCCTGAAGCTGCGAGCATGACTGCCAGGTGTACCGCTTCGCCGGCGTGATCCAGGACGCCCTGAACCTCGTCGCCGGCGGTACGCTGGAACGGACGCAGCGGTCCGACGGTGGAGTTGGCGTTTTCGATCAAGTGCTCAACCTTGTCCTCGCTTTTGCGGGAACCGCGCTGATCAACGGTCAAAACAATCATGCCACAAGGTTACAACTTTGTAATCGAACGCACAAGTCTATAGATTTGTGCGACCGGTCATTTACTGGGGGGCGCCCGAATGAGGTCGATCACGCCCGTGGATTAGACTTAATCTAGGTTCTCGGCCGCTTTGGCCTTCCGCATCACTCCAGAGAGGTACTCATGGTCACCGCGTTCGTCATGATCCAGACAGCCACGGACAGCATCCCCGAATGCGCACAGCAGATCTCGGAGATCGAGGGGATCAGCGAGGTGTATTCGGTAGCCGGTGACTGGGACTTGATCGCCATTGCCCGGGTGCGGCGGCATGACGATCTGGCCACAGTCATCCCCAATGAGCTGTCCAAGGTTCCCGGAGTTCGCGCTACCCAGACCCACATTGCCTTCCGCGCCTACTCCAGCCATGACCTGGAAGCGGCCTTCTCGCTGGGACTGGACGACTAGCGCTCTCCTCCACGACAGACGCGCAAGGCGTCTGCATCAGCCCCAGGGCTTGTGCAGACGCCTTGCGCGTTTTGGTTTCCGGTGGTTCAGGGAGCAGCTAGCGGCTGCTCTGCTTTGCGTTCTGGTTGGCCTCAGCCCACCGCTGTAGGGCCTGCGCCGCAGCGCCGCTGTCAATTGACTGCTCGGCCCGGCGCATGGCCGCGGAAATCCGCTCATTGAAGCTGCCCTCAGCTTGCTCGTCGTAGGCGACGATTCCCACCGCTGCATTCAACACGACGGTGTCCCGCACCGGGCCAGCGGCGCCGTTGAGGACCTCGTGCACAACCCGGGCGTTGTGTACGGCATCGGCCCCGCGCAGCTGATCCAGCGTGGTGCGCTCAATGCCCACTTCGCTGGCATCGAACATGAACTCCTGGACCTTGCCCTGACGTACTTCCCAGACGCGGTTCGATGCCGTGGTGGTCATTTCATCCAGCCCGTCCTCGCCGCGGAACACCAGGCCGCGAGCTCCCCTGGCCGCCAGCACGCCGGCCATGATCGGCGCCATGCGCAGATCCGAGCAGCCGATCGCGGAGGCCGAGGGCAGTGCCGGATTGGTCAGCGGTCCCAGGAAGTTGAAGGCGGTGGGGATGCGCAGCTCGCGGCGTGCCACGGCCACGTGGCGCATGGAGGGGTGGAAGAGGTTCGCGAAGCAGAAGGCGATGCCGGACTGTTCGTACACCCAGGGCAGGCGCTCCACCGGAACATCCAGGTTCACCCCCAGGACCTCGAGCACGTCGGCCGATCCGGAAGATGAGGAGGAAGCCCGGTTGCCGTGCTTGACCATCTTCACCCCGGCACCGGAGCACACCAGGGTGGCCATGGTGGAAATGTTCACCGTGTTCTGCCGGTCTCCCCCGGTGCCCACAATGTCTAGGGTTTGTCCCTCGATGTGAATCTTGCGGGCATTGGCCACCATGGAGTCGACCAGGCCGGTCAATTCGGCGATGGTTTCACCCTTGGAGCGCAGGGCCACCAGGAAGCCGGCGATCTGCACATCGGTGGCGTTGCCGGACATGATTTCATTCATCGCCCAGGCGGCCTCATCGCGCTGCAAATCCCGGCCGCTGATCAGGGCGGAAAGCAAGCTCGGCCAAGTGGGGAACTTTTGGGAAGACTGGGTCGTTGACACGAGTACAAGCTTAATGAGGAAGCGCGCCGGGCTGCCACTTCATTGCGTCGCATGAGTCACACCAAAAGCCCAGAATTCCGGGCAAAATAGCGGATAATTAAGGAACAGTCACGTTGCTTAAGTCCTGCAACACGGCCCCCGGCGCGACACGGCTCTACAAATTGTAGAAACAGTTTCTCGGCTACTTCCGCGAGTTTCCGGGCTTGTGGCCGAGGTGTGGTGCAAAAAACCACTGTCACGTGCCTTTTGCATTGGTATCTTCGGTCCGTTTAGAGACATAATGACAGTGTGACAACTGCGACTCATGCCCCAAATACACCGGTGCCAAGTGCACCGAACCGCCCCAATATGGCGTCGGTGGGAACGATGGTGTGGCTCTCCAGCGAGCTCATGTTCTTCGCCGCCCTCTTCGCCATGTACTTCAGCCTGCGCGCTGCCGCGCCAGAGCTCTGGGCGAATGAAACTGCCAAACTCAACGTGCCTTTCGCGCTGACCAACACCTTGATTCTTGTTGCCAGCTCGTTCACCTGCCAGATGGGTGTCTTCCGCGCCGAGGAGTTCAAGGCCCGCCGTTCCGGTGGCGTCTTCAACTTCAAGGAGTGGGGAATGATTGAATGGTTCATCCTGACCTTCATCATGGGATCCATCTTCGTCTCGGTCCAGGCATATGAATACGCCATGCTCGTTCACGAGGGTGTGGCTATGAGCTCGAACTCCTACGCTTCGGCCTTCTACATCACCACCGGCTTCCACGGCTTGCACGTGCTCGGTGGCCTGATTGCGTTCCTGCTGATCATCAGCCGTGCGATGCTGGCCAAGAAGTTCGGCCACTTCGAGGCGACTGGCGGAATCGTCGTGTCCTACTACTGGCACTTCGTTGACGTCGTGTGGATCGCCCTGTTCGCGATCATCTACTTCCTGAAGTAGGCAACTAACAATCATCAGTTGCCTCCATAGAAGTAGGGCAACACCACACCAAGAAATAAGTGAGGAACCAGCAAAGTGAAGGCTCTTTCGAAAAAGCGCCGCCACCCGCTCGCCGCTGTGGCTCTGCTGTTGTTTGGTCTGCTGGTCACCGGCAGCCTCTACACTGCAGCGGGCAGCATCAACGAAGCAAAGGCGGCCACCGCGACCGCTTCGGCTGCAGACATCCAGGAAGGCCAGAAGCTGTTCGTTGCGAACTGCGCGACCTGCCACGGGATGAACGCCGAAGGCACTGACTCTGGACCGACCCTGATCGGCGTGGGCGCAGCCTCCGTTGACTTCCAGGTGGGCACCGGCCGCATGCCGATGCAGATGCAGGGCCCGCAGGCCCAGATCAAGCCGGTCCAGTTCAATGACGAGCAGATTTCGCAGCTCGCAGCCTACGTGGCCAGCCTGGGTGCCGGCCCGGCGATCCCGGACGAAGAGTACCTGGACACCGAGAAGGGTGACGCTGCCCATGGCGGTACCGTCTTCCGCGTCAACTGCGCCATGTGCCACAACGCTGCGGCAGCCGGTGGTGCTCTGACCCGCGGTAAGTTCGCACCAACCCTGGCCGGTGTCTCTGAAAAGCACATTTACGAAGCGATGGTTACCGGACCGCAGAACATGCCGGTCTTCAACGATTCGAACATCACCCCCGAAGAGAAGCGTGACGTCATCACCTTCCTGAAGACCATTGAAGCCAACGGCACTGCCGGTGGCGCCGCCCTGGGTGGCCTTGGTCCGGTGGCTGAGGGTCTGTTCGTTTGGACCGCCGGATTGGGCATCATCATCGGCTTCGCCGTTTGGTTGACCTCGCGTCCTTCCTAAGACGCCCACGGCTTCGGCCGACCCCATCACTACGTACATTAAATTCTTGAGAGAAGGATGAGAGACAACATGGGCAACCATAGTCACGGGAGTCCCGAAGACTCGGGCACCGTTGCTAAGGCTGACGATGTGGCTCAGGATCGGTTCCCGGATCCGGGTCTACCACCGCACCGTCCGCGCATCGCAGACCGCGACCCGCGCCAAGCCAAGCGACACGAGCGCCAAGTAGCGCTGCTATTCATTATCTCCATCATCGGAACCGTGCTGTTCTTCGTGGCCTACTTCGTGCTGGGCCACCTGGGCGACATGACCTTCGCCGAACTGCGCGTGCAGAACGCCATGCTCGGCCTGGGCACCACCTTCGCGATGCTGGGCATCGGTGTGGGCATCGTTCACTGGGCCCGTACCCTGATGCCGGACCACGAGCTGGTCGAAGAGCGTCACGAAATCCGTTCCGAGGAGGACCGCCAGGACGCCGCCGAGATCGTTGACACGATCCTGGAAGAGTCCGGCATCAAGCGCCGCCCGCTGATTCGCAACACCCTGATCGGTGCGCTGGCACTGGCCCCGATCCCGGCGATTTTCTACATGCGCGACCTGGAGCGCTCGGGCAAGACCGCCCACCAGATGGTCGACCAGCTGCGCCACACCATGTGGGACACCGGCGTCCGTCTGACCCGCGACCCCTCCGGCACCCCGATCAAGGCCTCCGACGTGCAGATCGGCTCCGCCCTGCACGTGATTCCCGAAGGCCTGAACGACGCCGAGCAGCCGCTGAACGAGAAGGCCAAGGCCGTTGTGCTGGTCATGCGCATGGATCCGGCCGAGATGCAGATCTCGGAAGGCCGCGAGGACTGGCACGTGGATGGCATCGTCGCCTACTCGAAGATCTGCACCCACGTGGGCTGCCCGATCGCGCTGTACGAACAGCACACCCACCACCTGCTGTGCCCGTGCCACCAGTCGACCTTCGACCTGACCCAGGAATGCAAGGTCATCTTCGGCCCGGCCGGTCACGCACTTCCGCAGCTGCCGATCATGGTTGACTCCGAAGGCTACCTGGTAGCCCGCAGTGACTTCCACGAGCCGGTTGGCCCGAGCTACTGGGAGCGTGGTTAGTCATGTCAACGAACGCTGAGTTCACTGCCAAGACCCGCACCGGCCGCATCACCAACTTCGTGGATTCCCGCGTGGGTGGTTCGGCCATCGTCAAGGAATTCGGCCGCAAGGTCTTCCCTGACCACTGGTCATTCATGTTCGGTGAAGTCGCCCTGTACACCTTCGTACTGCTGGTGCTTTCCGGAACGTTCCTGACCTTCTTCTTCGATCCGTCGATGACCCACATCGTCTACAACGGCTCCTACGTGCCGCTGAAGGGCACCGGGATGTCGGTGGCCATGCAGTCCACCATGGACATCTCCTTCGATGTGCGCGGCGGTCTGTTCATGCGCCAGATCCACCACTGGTCCGCGCTGCTGTTCGTGGCCTCGGTTTCGGTGCACATGCTGCGCGTGTTCTTCACCGGTGCGTTCCGTCGCCCGCGCGAACTGAACTGGGTCGTCGGCTGTGTGCTGTTGATCCTGGGCCTGGCTGCCGGCTTCACCGGCTACTCGCTGCCCGATGACCTGCTCTCCGGTAACGGTCTGCGCATCATCGACGGCGTGATCAAGGCGCTGCCGATCGTTGGTACCTACATCTCGATGTTCTTCTTCGGTGGCGAGTTCCCGGGCGAGGATGTCATCCCGCGCCTGTACTCGCTGCACATCATGGTCGTGCCGGCGCTGATCATCATGATGGTGGTTATCCACCTGTTCATGGTTGTCACCCACAAGCACACCCAGTACCCCGGCCCGGGCCGCACCAACAACAACGTTGTCGGCTTCCCGGTTGGCCCGGTGTACGCTGCCAAGGCTGGTGGATTCTTCTTCATCATCTTCGGCATCGTGGCCTTCATCGCAGGCTTCTTCCAGATCAACGCGATCTGGAACTACGGTCCGTACGACCCCTCCCCGGTGTCGGCCGGTACCCAGCCTGACTGGTACATCGGTTTCGTTGACGGCGCCCTGCGTCTGATGCCCGGCGTGCTTGGCAACTTCTCGTTCGAATGGGTCATTCCGTTCCCATGGGGCGACAACACCCTGGTGCTCTCGGTGCTGCTGCCGGCCCTGGTTCCGGCAGGCATCCTGTTCGCGGTCATGTTCACCTGGCCGTGGATCGAACGCTGGGTCACCAAGGACAACCGCGAGCACCACGTGCTGGACCGTCCGCGCAACGCGCCGTTCCGCACCGCCGTGGGCATGGCCGGTGTGGTCTGGTACTGCACCATGTGGGCCGCTGCGTCCTCGGACCTGATGGCCACCCACTTCCATGTGTCGCTGAATGACGTGACCTACTGGCTGCGCGTGCTGTTCATCGTGGGACCGTTCGTCGCGTTCTTCGTGACCCGCCGCATCTGCCTCTCGCTGCAGCGCAAGGACCGGGAAACCGTCCTGCACGGCCGTGAGACCGGCACCATCCAGATGTCGCCGGAGGGCGGCTTCGCGGAGAAGCATGAGGAGCTGGATGCGTACACCCTGTACCATCTGACCAACTTCGAGGACCGCAAGTTCATCCCGGCCGAGCCGGATGCTGCAGGACACATCTCCCGCCAGGAGAAGCGTCGTGCGAAGTGGTCGAAGTTCTTCTTCGAAGATCGCGTCGCCCCGGTCACCCCGAAGGAGCTGGAAGCAGCACATGCTGCCCACGGCCACCATGAGGTCGAAGGTGCAACCGACAGCGCATCCATCGAGAAGTAAGCTCGAAACGCATTAGTCACATCTAAAACGGTGGGACCCGCAGCCAGCGGGTCCCACCGTTTTCGTTTAACCACTCGCCACTACCCCGCCATGGCGAGCCCAAGGCCAGCGCTTGGCGGCGGCTCAGCAAGCCGCCGGCCAGCCGGACGCCGATCCCCCTGCGCGAATCGGTTCAGGCCGCTGCACGGAAACCGGTGCGCTGGCCACCGACACCGCTACTGGCACTACGGTGTGGGAAAAGCCTCTACTGAACTCCGCCAGCGGTATCGTCCCGACCCGTCAGGCGCTCACTGAGATGATCCAACGCCAGCGCGACCTGCCCTGGATCCCGCAAAAATCCCAGATGCCCCAGCTGCAGTCGCTGCGCGGGCCACCCGGCTGACACCGCCCGCTCCCAGTCCCCCAGATAACCATCGCTCAGCAGAAGATATCCAGCCGTCGCCTGCGCGCTCCAGCCTGCGGGCAGGGGAAGACGTTCATCCACGTAGGAGGCCGCCACGCGTGGACAGCGCTCATCCAGCTGCGCGAAGTCCGCATCACTGTTCACCAGGGCCCGCACGCTCTCCCGCGGCCACCAGCGCGACCAGCGCGGTAGCAGGCCTGCCTCCGCCCTGCCCCGCAGGGGCTTTCCCAGTGACGCGGGCACCAGCGCCAGGCAGCGGCCGTCAAACGGCGGCAAAATGGCATCCAGGAAGATGGCTGGGGTTCCAGGAAAACGGTCCAGCAGGGAGGGTAGATAGGCGCCCGCGTTGGAGTGGGCGATCACGACCACGGGATCCGCCCCAACCTTGCCACGGAGGCCATCCAACGCCGCTGAGTACTGTTCAAGCGCCTCTTTGGCCCCTTCGCCGGGATCAGTGCCCTGAACCTCCACTTGATGTTCTCGGCCCGTCAGCTGTTCGGCCAAGGGCAGCAGGGCGCTCGGTTGCAGAAAGATGCTCGAGAGCAGCAGAAGGCGTGCCATGGCGCTGAGATTATCAGCTGCGGCAACGAGATGTACACGGCGGTTCCCCCTAGAACCCCCGCCAGGGGCTTGAAGGCGCTTGCACGCCGGCCGGGAGGGGGAACCCTAGAACGAGGTGGAATAACGCGGCGTGCGGGTCCCCAGGCGCTGCAGCGGTACGAAGAGCTTGTAGCGGTCCGAACGGTAGAGCGAGACCGAGTAGTCGGCCAGGCGTTCGCCGATGTAGGCGTAGCGGGTGATCTGCAGCAGCGGGAACCCGTCTTCCACGGCCAGCAGTTGGGCCTGTGCGGGGCTGGCGGCCGTGCTCTCGACCTGATCCTCGCCCCACTCCAAGAGGATGCCGTAGCGCTCATGCAGTGTTTGGTAGAGCTTCGAGGGTGGCTGCCCGTCGACGAAACCGGGGACCAAGTCGGCCGGCATGTAGTTCTCGTCCAGGCTCATGGGGGTCCCGTCCGCCAGCAGCAGACGCTTGAAGCGCACCACGGGTGTCCCCTCGTCGACCATCAGCTGGCTGGCCAGGTGGGCGGACGCCTTGATTTCGTCGAACTTCAGCACGTGCGCGTCCGGGACCATGCCGCGGCGCATCATGTCCTCGCTGTAGGAGTGCAGACGGACCCGCAGATCCATTTTCTCCGGAACCACGAACGTGCCGATCCCGACGACGCGTTTGAGGACCTGTTCGTCCACCAGCGCGTCGATGGCCTGACGGATGGTTTTGCGTGCGACCCCAAAGTGCTCGGCCAGTTCACGTTCCGGCGGCAGCTTGAAGCCCGGCTCGCACGACTCCCTGGCGTGGGTCTTGAGGATGCGTCGGATCTGCCGGTACTTGCTCTCGCTCGATTCTGGGTCGAGGCGGGCCGTGACGGCCGGCTGCGGCGCGTAGCGCATGGCCAGCTCCTTCCACTGGGTCTTCTCCCATTAAACGCCATCCCGGAGGCCTGGCGACAACGCCCGGCTACGGCTGGGTTAAATGAGAAAGGACGACGAGTTCGAAAACTCGTCGTCCTTTCTCAGTTTACTTAGTGAGCGTGCTTGCCACGGCTGAATTCGTTGACCCAGCCGACCACGCCGATGATGGCCAGGCCAGCACCGATGTAGAAGACCCACCAGCCAACGGCCAGACCCAGGAAGCTGATACCAGCTGCCGAGGCCAGAACCAGCGGCCACCAGCTCCACGGTGCGAACAGGCCGATGTCGCCTGCGTTCTCGTGGATCTCGCCGTCAACACGGTCCTCGGGACGGATGCCGACGTTCTTGGCGGTCATCTTCAGGTACCAGCCGACCATGCCGGACATGGCGGCGAGCATCAGCAGGGCCAGCATGCCGACCCATTCTTCCCAGTTGACCATGTAGCCGTAAACGATGGCTACCGGAGTGAAGAAGAAGATTCCGCCCATGAAGAGCCAGGATTCAATTTTCATTCTTACTTGTCCTTCTGGTCAGCCGGGCCGAAGATCTTCGCGACCGGGTTTTCCGGAGTAGCACGTCCGTTCAGTTCCGGGTGATGCAGGTCCAGGGCCGGACGCTCAGAGCGGATCCGCGGGATCGAGTGGAAGTTGTGACGCGGCGGCGGGCAGGAAGTTGCCCATTCCAGCGATGCGCCGAAGCCCCACGGATCATCAACGGTGACCTTCTTGGCCTGACGGTGGGTGATCCAAACGTTCCAGAAGAACGGGATCATCGAGATGCCAAGGACGAAGGAGAACACGGTGGAAACCTGGTTCATCATGGTGAACCCGTCTTCCGGCATGTAGTCGGCGTAGCGACGCGGCATGCCGATGACGCCCAGCCAGTGCTGGATCAGGAAGGTGCCGTGGAAGCCGATGAACAGCAACCAGAAGTGGATCTTGCCCAGACGCTCGTTGAGCATGTGCCCGGTCCACTTTGGCCACCAGAAGTAGAAGCCGGCGAACATGGCGAACACAACGGTACCGAAGACAACGTAGTGGAAGTGTGCCACCACGAAGTAGGTGTCAGACACGTGGAAGTCCAGGGCCGGAGCCGAGAGGATAATACCGGTCAGACCACCGAACAGGAAGGTCACCAGGAAGCCGATGCTCCACAGCATCGGGGTTTCGAAGGTGATTGAACCGCGCCACATGGTGCCGATCCAGTTGAAGAACTTCACGCCGGTCGGAACCGCGATCAGCATGGTCATGAAGCCGAAGAACGGAAGCATGACGGCACCGGTCACGTACATGTGGTGAGCCCACACCGAAACCGAGAGGGCGGCAATGGCGATGGTCGCGAAGACCAGGCCCTTGTAGCCGAAGATCGGCTTGCGGCTGAAGACCGGGAAGATCTCCGAAACGATGCCGAAGAACGGCAGCGCGATGATGTACACCTCGGGGTGACCGAAGAACCAGAACAGGTGCTGCCAGAGCACCGCTCCCCCGTTATCCGGATCAAAGATGTGTGCACCCAGACGACGGTCGGCACCCAGTGCGAACAGCGCAGCTGCCAGCGGCGGGAAGGCCATCAGGATCAGGATCGAGGTGATCAGGGTGTTCCAGGTGAAGATCGACATGCGCCACATGGTCATGCCAGGTGCGCGCAGGCAGATGATGGTGGTAATGAAGTTCACTGCACCCAGGATGGTGCCGAAGCCCGACAGTGCCAGACCGAAGACCCACAGGTCACCACCGACGCCCGGAGAGAACGTGGTGTTGGACAGCGGTGCGTAAGCGAACCAACCGAAGCTCGCGGCGCCCTGAGGAGTCAGGTAGCCGGCCAGGGCAATGGTCGAACCCAGCGAGAAGAACCAGAACGCCAGGGCGTTCAGGCGAGGGAACGCCACGTCGGGCGAACCGATCTGCAGGGGCATCATCACGTTCGCGAAGCCCGCAAACAGCGGGGTGGCGAACATCAGCAGCATCACGGTGCCGTGCATGGTGAACAGCTGGTTGTACTGTTCCTTGGTCTGCACGATCTGCATGCCCGGCTCAAAGAGCTCGGCACGGATCAGCAGTGCCATCACACCACCGATGCAGAAGAACACAAACGAAGAAATGAGGTACATGTACCCAATCTTCTTGTGGTCCGTGCTGGTGATGTAGTCAACGAAGATGCGTCCCTTTGACCTCGGGACGACGGCCGAGTTGATGCTCTTCACATCATCGGTCGCGTATTCAAAAGTTGTCATGACCGGTTACTCTCCTTCCCCTTGTCCTTCGTGCTCGACGACCACGGAGTTAACCTTGTTCGGCTGACGGTCATATTCCTCGCCGAGGTGTCCGTCTTCCAGCTTCGCCATCTGGGCCTTGAACTCGGCCTCGCTGACGACCTTGACGTTGAACAGCATCTCGGAGTGGTACTCGCCGCAAAGCTCGGCGCACTTACCGTCGAAGGTGCCCTCAACCTGCGGGGTGAGGTACATGTAGTTGGTGCGGCCCGGAATCATGTCCAGCTTCTGCACGAACGCCGGCACCCAGAACGAGTGGATGACGTCGCGGCTGTTCAGTTCCAGGGTGACAGTCTTGTTGACCGGCAGGTACAGGGTCGGCAGGGTCTCCTGGGCGCCGGCCGAGCCGTCCTCGTTCAGGTGAGCCTGCTTGCCAGCGAAGTACTTCTCCTGGCCGTCGTACGAGTAGTTGAAGTCCCAGGCCCACTGCTTGGCGCGGACGTCGACGACAACTTCGGAATCGACCTTGGTGTTGATTGCCTTTTCAACGTTGTTGTTGAAGCTAAAGAAGACCAACACCAGAACCAGCGGAATGGCGGTGTAGAAAATCTCGATTGGCAGGTTGTAGCTGATCTGACGCGGGTAGCCAGTATCGGACTTACGGCGGCGGTAGGCCACGACACACCAGAGCATCAAGCCCCAGGTCAAAACACCGATCACGGTCACAGCGATCCACGAGTTAACCCATAGATCCTGAATCATCCCGGTGTGGTTGGTGGTGTCACGCTCCACGTTCGGGAGCCAACCGCGCTTTACCTCCGCTGAACATCCCGTCAACAGCAGTGCGCCAGTACCTACCAAAGCCATGACTTTGGCTTTGGCAGATCCGCGACTGCCGGTTCGGTCTTGCGAACTCACAGACGGCCCTTCCTCTTTGTTGGTGCAGAATGTGTGGTCTTCGTAGGTCATCCCGCGTTTACGAGTGTGTCCCGTGAGCTGGCCCACGAAGCGAAACATAGTTTTACTACTTAATGTAGAGCTTACCCTCTCAAGCCCCTGAATGCAGAAAAACACCTCTGTTCCAACGAAAGTTTCTTAAACGTTTGAACAGAGGTGTTAGTTCCCGCTGATTTAGTGGAAAGAGTCCCCGCAGGCACAGGATCCGCCAGCCGACGGGTTGTCGATGGTGAAGCCCTGCTTCGAGATGGTGTCCTCGAAGTCGATGGAGGCGCCATTGAGATATGGGACACTCATCTTGTCGACGATCACTTCCACGCCGTCGAACTCGCGCACGTGGTCCCCGTCGAGCATGCGCTCATCGAAGTACAGCTGGTAGATCAGGCCCGAGCAGCCCCCGGGCTGCACGGCGATGCGCAGACGCAGGTCGTCGCGGCCTTCCTGGTCCAGAAGTGAGCGCACCTTTTCGGCGGCCACGTCGCTGAGGTTCACCTCGTGGGTCGGCAACTCGGTGGCGTCGCCCTTGACATCATTTGCTGGTGCAGTCATGTTTCTCCTCCCATACTGCAGTGGTGCGCCCTGCCCCGGTTCGTGGGGTGAAGATGTGCACCTCTCCTCTAGTTTCTATCGTACGACTCATCTGGGAATTCGCACCCATGTTTGTTTCACACTATGAGCCGATTCATAGCCGGACGGACTCTACAGCCCTTCGCTGTCCAGCCGGGCCAGCAGCAGCGCCTCGGCGACGATCGCGTTCTTGAAGTCCCCCAGGTGCAGGGACTCGTTGGCCGAGTGGGCCCGCGAGTCCGGATCCTCCACGCCGGTCACAAGGATTTGAGCTTGTGGGAAGACCTCGAGCAGGTCGGCGATGAATGGGATGGATCCGCCCAAACCCATGCTCACCGGTTCGGTCCCCCAAGCTTGGGCCAGGGCCCACTGCGCCTTTTCGTTCGCCGCCGCATGCAGGTCCGCCTGGTAGGCGCTGCCCGCCTCGGTGGCGGTGAAGGAGACTTCGGCTCCGCGCACGTCCTGGGCCAGGATATGCTCCTCCAGCGCCTTCAGCGCCGCTGCCGAGTCCTGCCCGGGTGCCAGGCGCATCGACACCTTGAACCGCGTGCGCGGGATCAGGGTATTGGAGGAATGGTCAACGCTGGGCATATCCATTCCAATGACGCTCAGCGCCGGTTTATTCCACAGCCGGTCGGTGATCTTGCCGGTTCCGGCCAGGGACACGGAGTCCAACAGGCCCGAATCGGCGCGGAACTGCTCCTCGGAGTAGTCCACGTCGGCGTGGTCGTTGGAGACGAGCCCGGGTACGGCAACGGCCCCGTTCTCATCGTGCAACGTGGAGATCAGCTTGGCGGCCAGCAACGGGGCGTCGAGCACCGGCCCGCCGAACATGCCCGAGTGCACGGCGTGCGTCATGGACCGAACCTCGATCTCGGCGGCAGCCATGCCGCGCAGCGAGGAGGTCAGCGCCGGGGTGCCCACGGCCCAGTTCGAGGAATCGGCCACGATGATCACATCGGCTGCCAGCTTGTCTTGATGCGCCTCCAGGAAGTTGCGGAACGACGGGGAGCCGGCCTCTTCCTCACCCTCGAAGAAGAAGGTCACCCCGACACCGAAGTCGGCGACCCGGTCCAGCACGGCGCGCAGCGCGGCAACGTGCACCATGATGCCGGCCTTGTCATCCGCGGCGCCACGGCCAAAGAGCCGGTCCCCGACACGGGTGGCCTCAAAGGCCGGGGTGTTCCAGTCCGCTGGGTCTCCGGGGGGCTGTACGTCGTGGTGGGCGTAGAGCAGGATGGTGGGCTTGCCGGGTTTGGCTGTGCGGCGGGCCACCACCGCCGGGCTGCCCATGGTTCCCTCATCGGTGGGTTCGCGCAGGATCTCCACGCTGTCCACCCCGATGGCCTCCACCAGTGCGGCCACGGCCTGGGCGCTTTGCTCCAGGTTTGCCGGATCGAAGGATTCCCAGGCGATGCCGGGGATTGCCACCAGCTCGGTCAGTTCGGTGAGGATCTTCTCGAAGTTGGCCTCGACGTGCTCGCGCAGGCCGGCGATGTCCACCCCGTGGGCGGCCGCTGCGGCCGAAGTGTTACTAGTCATGCTTCCAAGCCTAACAACCGATCAAGTCCGGCCAATGTCACGTCACAGCCGCGGAACCGATAGGATGGGCGGGTGTTTGGACGTAAGAAGGAAGAACCTCAGCCCCCGCAAGAGCAGGCCCCAGAGACGCTGGCCTCGCCCGATGGCCGCAAGAGCGGCCCGACCCCGAAGCGCAGCCAGCAGCAGGCACGCCACCAGCGTCCACTGGTGCCCAATGACCGCAAGCAGGCCAAGGAGATGGAGCGCAAGCGCCGCATCGAGGCTCAGCAGCGACTGCGTATCGCCAATGAAACCGGTGATGAGCGCTATCTGATGCCGCGTGACAAGGGTCCGCAGAAGCGTTTTGCCCGCGACTTCATCGACTCGCGCTGGATGTTCAGCGAGTTCATGATGTTCATCATCCTGCTGTTCCTGGTCGCCTCCCTGGTGTTCAGCCAGAACCTGACACTGCAGGTCTACGTGCAGTTCGGCCTGTACATCGTGTTGGGTGTGGTGATCATCGAAGGAATCCTCACCGGATGGCTGCTCAAGCGCGAGCTGGTCAAGCGCTTTGGCAAGCTCGAGCGCGGTGTCCGACTCTACGCCTTCATGCGCGGCATGCAGTTCCGCAAGCTGCGCCTGCCCAAGCCGCAGGTCAAGCGCGGTGCGAAGCTGAGCTGATCCAAGCACTCAGACATTAAAACAAGGAGGGTTCCTAGTGGAATCCTCCTTGTTTTTTGGCCTTGGGGCGAGGATCATGCCCACCTTGTGCCTCCGGCCTAGGACTGCCCGGCGAACACGCGTTTTATGCACAAGCCCACAGCTTTGTATCGCTCGGTACAAACCGCAAGCTTTGTGCACGGCCTGAGCTCGGTATCGCTGCTCCCCCGAGGACTACCGATAATCGGCCTCAGGCGCCCGGGCGGTATCCGGGCACAAGAAAAGGCGGGTGCCCGCTGGCACCCGCCGTCATCTTCAACTCGGCTGGCCGTATCTGGGCACGGCGAGCTGGTGAGAACTCCTAGAGCATCTGCGCCAGTTCCCGGTTGATGTTCCGGGCCCAGAACGGTCCTTCATACAGGAACGCCGTGTATCCCTGCACCAGGTCCGCTCCGGCATCCAGACGCTGCCTGACGTCCTTCGCATCGCTCACCCCACCCACGGAGATGATCGCCATTTCGGCGGGTACCAGTTCGCGCAGCTGGCGCAGCACCTGCAGGGAGCGTTCCTTCAGCGGGGCACCGGACAGTCCCCCGGCCCCAATGTCCTCGACGCGCGCCGAGTCACTGACCAGCCCCTCGCGACCGATGGTGGTGTTCGTGGCAATGATGCCGTCCAGTTCCAGTTCAATGGCCAGGCGTGCCACATCGGCCACGTCCTCGTCGCTGAGGTCCGGGGCGATCTTCACCAGCAACGGCACGTGCCGGCCGGCCACCGCATCGGCCTTGGCCCCCACCTGCTCCAGCAGCGGACGCAGGGAATCCACGCTCTGCAGCAAACGCAGCCCCGGGGTGTTCGGGCTGGAGACGTTCACCACCAGGTAGTCGGCGTGGTTCGCCAGCTGGCGGGTGGATTCCAGATAGTCGCCGACCGCGTCCTCCAGCTTGACCAGCTTGGTCTTGCCGATGTTCACGCCAACGACCGGACGGTGCCGGCGGTAATCGGCCTTCAGCTGCTGCCGGGCGGTGGCCACCCGGGCGGCGACGACCTCGGCGCCCTCGTTGTTGAACCCCATCCGGTTGATCACCGCGCGGTCCTCCACCAGGCGGAAGAGCCGCGGGGTCGGATTGCCCGGCTGGGCCTGACCGGTGACGGTGCCGATCTCCACGTGCCCGAACCCGATGTCGCTCAGCGCCAGGATGCCGGTGGCGCCCTTGTCGAAGCCGGCGGCCAGGCCAAAGGGCGAAGGGAAGTCGATGCCCATCACCGTGCGGCGCAGCTTCGGGTCGGGAGCAAAGAACTTGCGGGTCAGCTTGCTCAATCCGACACGCTGCGCCAGCTTGATGGCGTCAAAGGCGAAGTGGTGGGCCTTCTCCGGATCCATCTTGGTGAAGACGTGCTTGAAAACCAGGGGGTAGATGCGCATGGTTTCAATTTTCGCCGCTGGCCAGTGCGCTTGCCAAATTCTTTACCGGCTAGGCTGGTGCCATGAGCGGTCTGCACGGTATTCCATCAAGCCAGTGGCCGGATTTCTTGACCAGCACGGATCCCGGCGGTTGGGCCGCCGACCCGTTGGGCGAGGACTTTGAGCACACCACCTTGGACCTTGGCGTTGATGGGGAGGGCCCGGTGTTAGGCACTTTGGTCCGCTATGTGCCAAAGCAGCCGCCCCCGGGCAATCCGGAAGAGCACGGCATCCTGCTCAGTGTCCATGGCTGGAGCGACTACTTCTACAATCGCGAGCTGGCCGAATTCTGGCGGGCCGCCGGCTACCGTTTCTACGCCCTGGACCTGCGCCGCTATGGGCGCAGCCTGCGCAGCGAGCACCAGCGTCCCGGTTATGTGGAGCACCTGGCCGAATACCACCAGGAGCTGGACGCGGCCGCGGATCTGCTCACGGCCGAGCACCCGGGGCTGCCGCTGCTGGTGCAGGGCCATTCCCTGGGCGGGCTGATCATCAGCCTCTGGGCCCAGCAGTCCACCGCCAGGCTGGCCGGGCTGGTGCTCAACGCCCCGTGGCTGGAATTCCAGGGCACCCAGTTCCTGAGGATACCGGCCCAGGGGCTGATGGAGGCGATGGCCCGGCGCTCCCCCACACGCACCCTGCACCTGCCCGAACTGGACCACTACTGGCTCTCGCTCTCCCAGGACGGGCACGGGGAATGGGACATCCACCCGCTGTGGCGTCCCCGGCACGCGTTCCGTCCCACCGTGGGCTGGATGCGCACGGTGCTCGAGGCGCACGCGAAGGTGGCCAAGGGGCTGGACCTGGAGCTGCCGGTGCTGGTGCTCACCAGCGCCCAGTCGCACTTCGGGGCCAGCTATGATCCGCTGATGCAGCGCACCGATTCGGTGGTGGACGTGAACCTGGTGCGCCAGCGCAGCCTGAAGCTGGGCAGCTTCATCACCAATGCGATCATCACCGACGCGATGCACGACGTGTTCACCTCATCCGCCGGGCCGCGCGCCGAATCCTATGCGAAGGTCCGGCGCTGGCTGCACCTGCTGCAGGGCGCAAGCTAGCCGGCGCCGCGCCAGGTTTCCCCTGGCGGAACGCGTTTAGCTGTGGACCGGTGTGGCCTCGGGCTGGGGCTTGTCCACTGCGCCACCGTAGCGGCGGTCGCGTTGTGCGTACTGTGCGACGGCCTTGAACAAGGTGGTGCGGTCCACATCCGGCCACAGCTCGTCCAGGAACACCATTTCGGCGTACGCCGACTGCCAGAGCAAAAAGTTGCTGGTGCGCTGCTCCCCGGAGGTGCGCATGAACAAATCCACATCCGGCAGTTCCGGGGCGTGCAGGTAGCGGCCAATGGTTTTCTCGCTGATCCCGGAGGGCTTCAGACGTCCGGCCTGCACGTCCTGGGCCATCAGAATCATGGCGTCGGCCAGTTCGGCCCGTCCCCCGTAGTTCACGCACATGGTCAGCTGGCAGCCCAGGTTGTCTTCGGTGAGTTCCTCGGCGGCCTTCAGCTCGTTGATCACGCTCTTCCACAGCCGCGGTTCACGCCCGGACCAGCGGATGCGCACGCCCCAGGAGTTCAGGGTGTCGCGCTGGCGGCGCAGCACGTCGCGGGAGAAGCCCATCAAGAAGCGCACTTCCTCGGGGCTGCGCTTCCAGTTTTCGGTGGAGAACGCGTACACCGAGACGTACTTGATCCCCAGCTGCACGGCCCCGGCCATCACATCGAGCAGCGCGGCTTCCCCCGCCCGGTGTCCCTCGGTGCGCGGCAGCCCGCGCTGGTTCGCCCACCGGCCATTGCCGTCCATCACGATCGCCACGTGCTGGGGCAGCACGGCGGCCGGGATGGAGGGCACCTGCGGGTTCCGGGGGTGCGCATAGGGGCTGACCGGGCCGCGCTGGCCGGTGATCGGGGCGAGCTTCTTCATGTTCTCTCCACATGGCGTAGGGACTTCACGGCACGTTCCAGGTGCCACTGCAGGTAGTTGGCTACGATCTTGGCGCCCTGGTCGCGCGCCTTGGGCCCGGCGGTGGCCACCGTGTCCCAGTCCCCGGTCAGCAGCGCCTGCAGGTAGCTGACGGTGACCGGGTGCGGGGAGGTGGAGCCCGGCGGGCGGCAGGCCGGGCAGACCACGCCGCCCAGCTGGATGTTCAGCGCCGAATGCGGACCCGGTTCACCGCAGCGCACGCAGTCGGTGAAGGAGGGGGCCCAGCCTGCCACGGACAGGGCGCGCAGGAGGTAGGAGTCCAGAATCGGTCCGGGGTCCACGCTGCCGCGGGCGAGCAGCGCGATCGCCCCGTGCAGCAGCCGGTATTGGCGCATCGTGGAGTCGGCGTCCGCCTCCAGCAGCCGTTCGGCGGTTTCCACCATCGCGGTGGCCACCGTGTAGGCGGAGTAGTCGCCGACCAGCTTTTGCCCGTAGGGGTGGCGCAGCTGGGCCTGGGAGATGATGTCCAGGCTGCGGCCCATCACCACCTGGGCGTCGACTTCCATGAACGGTTCCAGGGTGGCGCCCATCCGCGAGGAGGTGCGCCGCACCCCCTTGGCCACGGCCCGGACCAGCCCGTTGGGGGTGATCAGGGTGATGATGCGGTCGGACTCGCCAAGCTTGTGGGTACGCAGAACAATGCCGCGGGTGCGGTAACTGCGTGATGCGAATCCAGATCTTGCCACACCCCCAATTATCGCACTTTTGCACCGCTCCCGCGCACCACGGCTCGCCTGCCCGGGGCTGGGGCCGCACGGCACGGCGCCCCGCAGCGTTGCAACGCTGCGGGGCGCCGTGTTGGTGGTCGTGCCGTTGGCCGGTGGGGCTACTTGGCGTCGCGGATGGCGCGGTTCACCGCGGAGACCACGGCCTTCAGTGAGGCGATGGTGGTGTTCGCGTCCATGCCCACCCCCCACAGGATCCGGTCCCCGACCGCGCATTCAACGTAGGCGGCCGCCTGGGCGTTGCCGCCCTCGCTCAGCGCGTGCTCGGTGTAGTCCAGCACCCGCAAATCCACCCCGTCCTCGTTGAGCATCTTTACCAGTGCGGAGATCGGGCCGGTGCCCTCGGCGCTGCGCTCCTGGGCGGCGCCGTCCACCAGCAGCTTGGTGTGCAGCACGAAGCTGCCGTCCTCTGCGGATTCGGCGGTTGCCGAGGCGATCTTGTAGTACCCCCAGGGCTTGAGGCCATTGCCCTCGGCCACCGGCAGGTACTCGTCCTGGAAGACCTGCCAGATGGTCTGCGAGGAGACTTCCCCGCCCTCGGAGTCGGTCTTCTTCTGGATCACCCCGGAGAATTCGATCTGGGCGCGGCGCGGCAGGTCCAGGTTGTAGTCGTTCTTCAGCAGGTAGGAGACCCCGCCCTTGCCGGACTGGGAGTTCACCCGGATCACGGCCTCGTAGCTGCGCCCGATGTCCTTGGGGTCCACCGGCAGGTAGGGCACCGCCCAGACCAGGTCGTTGATGTCCTTGCCCTGGGCGGCGGCCTTGGCGTCCATCGCCTCCAGGCCCTTCTTGATGGCGTCCTGGTGGGAGCCGGAGAACGCGGTGAACACCAAGTCCCCGCCGTACGGGCTGCGCTCGGGCACCGGCAGCTGGTTGCAGTACTCCACGGTGCGTCGGATGTGGTCCATGTCGGAGAAGTCGATCTGCGGGTCCACGCCCTGGCCGAACATGTTCATGCCCAGGGTGATCAGGTCCACGTTGCCGGTGCGCTCCCCGTTGCCGAACAGGCAGCCCTCGATGCGGTCCGCGCCGGCCAGGTAGCCCAGCTCCGCGGCGGCCACCCCGGTGCCGCGGTCGTTGTGCGGGTGCAGGGAGAGGATGATCGACTCCCGGTTGGCCAGGTTGCGGTGCATCCACTCGATCGAGTCGGCGTACACGTTCGGGGTGGCCATCTCCACGGTGGCCGGAAGGTTCAGGATCACCTTGTTCTGCGGGCTGGCCTCCAGCACCTCGGCCACCGCCTCGCAGATGCGCTTGGCGAACTCGAGCTCGGTGCCGGTGTAGGACTCCGGGGAGTATTCGTAGGTGATCTTGGTGCCGCTAAGCTGCTCCTCGTACTTCTTGCACAGCCGCGCACCCTGCACCGCGATGTCCACGATCCCGTCCTCGTCCTGGCGGAACACCACTTCGCGCTGCAGGATCGAGGTGGAGTTGTACAGGTGCACGATCGCCTGCTTGGCGCCCTCCAGCGCCTGGTAGGTGCGCTCGATCAGGTGTTCCCGGGACTGGGTGAGCACCTGGATGGTCACATCCTCGGGGATGCGGTCCTGTTCGATGAGCTGGCGCACGAAGTCGAAGTCGGTCTGCGAGGCCGAGGGGAAGCCCACCTCGATCTCCTTGAACCCCATCTGCACCAGCAGGTCGAACATCTTGTGCTTGCGCTCGGGGCTCATCGGGTCGATCAGCGCCTGGTTGCCGTCGCGCAGATCCACCGCGCACCAGCGCGGGGCCTTGGTGATGTATTTGTCTGGCCAGGTGCGATCGGGCAGGTTGACCTCGATCTGGTCCTGGAAGGGAACATACTTGTGGATTGGCATGTTCGAAGGCTTTTGCATGTTCTGCATTTCGGTATCCCCTGGACAATTGGTGGTTGTTTGTATGGGGCCGGATGAGGGCGAACTCCGCGACGAGGGGTCGGCCGTGGGACCACTAGCGGTCCGTTGGATCCTCGCAGCGGCTAAGTAGCAGTAGTAGCTCGAAATGCATTTTTCAAACATAGCACCGCCGGTGGGATGCGGCGCAGTTGTTGCACGTTTGTGTCACATTCCGGACGCCGGGCCGTGCGCCGCGCCTTTCCCGGACATGCCACAACCCCTGCCCGACCAGGTCGGACAGGGGTTGTTCGCCGGCGCGGCAGCCCGTGGCGGCGGGCTAGAAGCCGAGGCGGCCCAGCTGCTTCGGGTCGCGCTGCCAGTCCTTGGCCACCTTCACGTGCAGGTCCAGGTACACCTTGGTGCCCAGCAGCTTCTCGATCCCCTGCCGGGCGCGGGTGCCGACCTCACGCAGCCGGGCGCCGCCCTTGCCAATCACGATCGCCTTCTGGCTGGGCCGCTCCACGTACAGGCTCACGTGGATGTCCACCAGCGGGTTCTCCTTCGAGCGGCCCTCGCGCGGGGCCATCTCCTCGACGACCACGGCCAGCGAGTGCGGCAGCTCATCGCGCACCCCCTCCAGCGCGGCTTCGCGCACCAGCTCGGCGACCATCACGCTCTCCGGCTCGTCGGTCAGCTCCCCGTCCGGGTACAGCGGCGGGCCCAGCGGCAGCTGTTCGACCAGCACGTTGGCCACCTGCTCCACCTGGAAGTCCTTCACGGCGCTGACCGGGATGATCGCGGCGAACCCGTCGGGCCCGAAGTTTTCGTTGCCCAGCTCCGTGACCGCGATCAGCTGCGCGGCCAGGGTCTCGCGGTCCACCAGGTCGGCCTTGGTGACCAGGGCGACGATGGGCTTGCGCTTGAGCTGGGCGAGCTGGCTGGCGATGAAGCGGTCCCCGGGGCCGATCTTCTCGTTGGCCGGCAGGCAGAAGCCGATCGCGTCGACCTCGGAGAGGGTCTCGGCGACCAGATCGTTCAGCCGCTGCCCCAGCAGGGTGCGCGGGCGGTGCAGCCCGGGGGTGTCCACCAGGATCAGCTGCGCGTCGGGGCGGTGCACGATCCCGCGGATGGTGTGCCGGGTGGTCTGCGGCTTGGCGGAGGTGATCGCGATCTTCTGCCCCACCAGGGCGTTGGTCAGCGTGGACTTGCCGGCGTTGGGCCGGCCCACGAAGGAGGTGAAGCCCGAACGGAAGTCCTCGGGCCAGCTGCCGGAGGCGGGAAGGTTGTTAGTCTCTGCCATTGGGTGATTCCTCTATGGTTTCTCTCTGGTCGGACGCGCCGTGGTGCAGGCGCTCTACATGAATTTTGCCCACGCGGTTGCGCCGCCCGGACAGGGAGACGACTTCCAGTCGCAGCCCGTGGATCTCGGCCACCGAGCCGAGCACCGGCACCGATTCCAGGGCCTTGGAGATCAGCCCGCCCACGGTGTCCACGTCCTCCTCCTCGATGTCCATGTCGAAGAAGTCGGCCACGTCGTCGATGGAGGTGCCGGCCTGGGCGGTCAGCGTCCCGTCCGGGTTTTCCACCACGTCCGGGCGGGAGCGGTCGTATTCGTCGTCGATCTCCCCCACGATCTCCTCCAGCAGGTCCTCCAGGGTGATCAGCCCGGCGGTGCCGCCGTACTCGTCGACCACGATGGCCAGGTGGATGGACTCCTGCTGCAGTTCCTGCATCAGCTCGGCCGCATTCTTCGATTCGGGCACGAAGCGCACCTTGCGGGCCAGTTCGCCCAGCGATTCGGCGCGCTGCAGCCCGTGCACCTCGCGGATCACGTCCTTGAGGTAGATGATCCCGCGGATGTCATCGGCGTCCTCCCCGGCCAGCGGGATGCGGGAGAAGCCCGAGGCCATGAACAAGTCCAGGGCCCGGTGGATGGTGGTGTCCGCGTCGAAGTAGACCATGTCGGTGCGCGGGACCATCACCGAGCGCACATTGGTTTCCTCCAGGTCCATCACCGAGGAGATCAGCTCCGCCGATTCCTCCTCCAGGTCCGCGCCCTCGCTGGCCCGGTCCACGATGTCACGCAGCCGGTCCTTGTCCAGGTAGGTGTCCTCATGGCTGGAGCCCGAGGGGGCCAGCGCCTTGCCGATGGAGGCCAGCCAGTTGGTCACCGGGCCCAGCAGCACGCGCAGCAGGCGCACCAGCGGGGCGGTGCTGCGCACCACGGAGGCCGCGTTCGCCCGCCCGTAGCGCCGCGGGGAGACCGAGACCAGCACGAAGCCCAGCCCCGCCATGGTGATGGTGGCCAGCAGCCCGGCCAGCCAGATGTTGTGGATAAAGCGGGAGAAGACCAGGGCGATGGCCACCGCGGAAGCGGTTTCGAACCACATCCGCCAGAAGCGGATGGACTGGGCGTGGGATTCGCTGTCGTCCAGGATCCGGGTCAGCGCCTTGGAGTTCGAGTCGTTGCGCAGTTTTTCCGCCGTGTGGCGGGAGAGGGCATAAAAGGCCGAATCCGCTGCCGTGAGAACCGCCGCACAGGCGAGGAAGATCAGGGCAGCGATCACTAAAACGGTGCTCACCGGCTACTCCACGGTCTCCTTCGGGGCCGGGCGGCCCAGGAAGGATTCCAGCAGCTTGCGCTGCAGGCCGAACATCTCGGCGCGTTCGGCCTCCTCGTCGTGGTCGAAGCCCATCAGGTGCAGCAGGCCGTGGGTGGTCAGCAGCAGCACCTCGTCCTGGACGCTGTGCCCGCCGGCGGCGGCCTGTTCGGCGGCCACGGCCGGGCAGATCACCACATCTCCCAGGATCCCGCTCTCGGCCGGGGTGTTGGCGCTGCCCGGACGCAGCTCGTCCATCGGGAAGCTCATCACGTCGGTGGGCCCTTCCAGGTCCATCCACTCCACGTGCAGCTGGCTCATGGCCTCCTCGTCGACGAACACCACCGAGACCTCGGTGCTGGGGTGCAGGTACATGGTCTCCAGCACAAAGCGTGCCAGCTTCTCCACGGCCTGCAGGTCGACCTGCGCTTCGGTTTCGTTATTGACTTCGATGCTCATCTATTGCTGCTCACTGGTTCCTGGAGGCTAAATCGGTGGGCGGGGTTCACTTGCCACGCCGTTCACGATGCGGCTGGCGCTGGGCGGCGTCCCAGCGGTCGTAGGCCGAGACGATGTCGGAGATCAGCCGGTGGCGCACCACGTCGGTGGCGTCCAGGCGGCAGATGCTGATGTCGTCGATGTCCTTGAGGACCTCGGTGACCAGGCGCAGCCCGGAGACCGCGTTTCCCGGCAGGTCCACCTGGGTGATGTCCCCGGTGACCACCATCTTCGAGCCGAAGCCCAGGCGGGTGAGGAACATCTTCATCTGCTCCGCAGTGGTGTTCTGCGCCTCGTCCAGGATCACGAACGCGTCGTTCAGGGTGCGTCCGCGCATGTACGCCAGCGGGGCGACCTCGATGGTGCCGGCCTCCAGCAGTCGCGGGATCGACTCGGGGTCCACCATGTCGTGCAGCGCATCGTAGAGCGGGCGCAGGTACGGGTCGATCTTCTCGGACAGGGTGCCGGGCAAAAAGCCCAGCTTCTCCCCGGCCTCCACGGCCGGGCGGGTGAGGATGATCCGGTTGACCTGCTTGTCCTGCAGCGCGGCGACCGCCTTGGCCATGGCCAGGAACGTCTTGCCGGTGCCGGCCGGGCCGATGCCGAAGGTGATGGTGGAGTCGTCGATCGCGTCCACGTAGGACTTCTGGTTCACCGTCTTGGGGCGGATCGACTTGCCGCGCCCAGAGAGGATCTTCAACCCCAGCACATTGGAGGCGGACTGCTCCCCGTTGCCCGAGACCATCTTGATGATCTGCTCGATGGTCTCCACGCTCATGCGCGAGCCGCGGCCGGCCAGTTGCCGGGCCTCCTCCAGCACCCGCTGGGCGCGGCGCACCTGGCCGGGTTCACCCAGCAGGGTCAGCCGGGAATCGGCGGGGCGCAGTTCCAGCGAGGGGTAGGCTCCGGTCAGGATCCGCAGCAGCTCGTCATTGGGTCCCAGAGTGGAGATCATATGCTCGGGATTGTCGAAGGTGACGGTCAGGGATGCGCGTTCGGCTTCGGATGGCATCCGATCTTTTTCTACCTGCATACGGTGTTGTGGGCCCCTTAGGCGTAAACGAGAAAATGTTGCATCTTCCAGTCTAGCGAGCGAAGGCTGTTTTGGGGCATGCGCCGTGGGATAAATCCCCAAATCTACCCCTCACTTTGGATGCTGAAGGTATAGATTTGGTTACAGATCGCTATCCTGTACGGTTTTTCGCCCTTTAGCCCAGTTGGGTATGGCATTGTGTTGAACCGTCAGCTACAAATGTTACTGGTGAGTTCCACGTCACAGGTGGACCATGTGGATAGGTGTATTGATTGCCTCTAGGAAAGTTTTCGCGGCGCGCAACAGCGGCGGCCCTGGCCCTTGGCCTGGCCGTCGCCGTGGGCTGTGGGGCGAGCACCGGCAATGAGGAACACCGCATGCCCGACACCTCGAACAGCGCCCACCAGGGCCTGCCCAGGGCCTCGGGCTGGGTGGAAACCCCCTCAGACAAGGAACTGATCCCGGTCTACTGGCTGCAGGCCGATAATGACGGGGTCTACCTGTACCGCGAGTACGCCCGGGCCAAGGCCAGCGGGGACCCGGTCACCGACGCCATCAGCTACATGCTCAACGACAAGCCGGCCAAGGACGGGTGGTTCACCTACCTGAAGCCCAGCACCGACATCGGGGTGTCGATCAGCTCCGAGAACGTGATCACCCTGGACCTGCCGAAGAAGGTCTTTGGCGCCCGCCTGGATGAGGGCCTGGCCCAGCGCAGCATCCAGCAGCTGGTGTTCACCGCCACCGCCGCGGCCGCCAACGCCGGGGTACTGAACGGCAGCCAGCCGCCGAAGCTGCGCCTGCTGGTGGACGGGGCCGCGAACGCCACCGTGTTCGACGACTACCGCCTGGAGAGCGAATACGAACGCAACTCCAGCTTCATGGCCCCGATCTGGATCATCGACCCGCAGAACTCCCGCCAGTTCGCCGCCGGGAAGGTCAAGCTCAACGCCCGATCCGTCGCCTTCAGCGACGGGCTGTACTACCGGGTGGAGCGCAAGAACACGGCCGGGGACTGGCAGCCGGTGGACGAGGCCCAACGGGTAAAGGCCACCGAGCTGGATGAGGACGGGGCGCTCAGCCGCGAGCTGGCGCTCTCCCCCGGCGAATACCGGGTGACCCTGTGGGGCCAGAACAACGGTTCGGGCGCGAAGATCGCGCGCACCACCAGCATGTTCAACGTCAGCTAACCGGGCAGCCAAAGAACCGGGCCGCAAAGCCCCCGCGAACCACGCTTAACCACGAACCCGCCCATCGCCGGCAGACGCGAAATCGCGTCCACCGGCGATGGCTGGGTGAAGTTTTTCCAAGCCCCCTACAGGTCCCCGAGCAGGTGACGGACCAGCACCAGGGCGGCCGGGCCGGCGGTGGAGGCCCGCAGCACATGCTGGCCCAGAACCACGGCCCGGGCACCGGCGGCGGTGAGCACCGCCAGTTCCCCGTCGCTGATCCCGCCCTCGGGACCCACGATCAG